>CAVBOS010000178.1:0-4036 GCA_963597005.1 Lachnospiraceae bacterium | reverse complement strand
AACATAAGCGGCGGAAAATATATCTATCATTTCCGAGTGATGAATTCTGAGACAAAAGAAAATTTGATAGAAATGAGTTTATCCATCAAAAAAGAATACAACTTTTTTGAGGAACCGGGTGTTAAACTTATTCTCATATTTTTAGGTGTCACTATTCTTATCGTCCTCGTTATTTTGATAATTTATCTTATTCAAAAAAACGTTAATAGTCAATTCAAAGCGCAACTTGAAAAAGAAAAGAACGAAGAAATCAAAAGGCTTGCATATTATGATGCCGCAACGGATGTGTTTAACAGAAATTACTATGAAAGCTTAACAAAGAACCTTGATACAACTAAAATTTATGCCGCTATTTCTGTCAGCGTCAATCATATGGATTACTATAAAAAGAAATATGGTGTCTTGTATGTCGACAGTATGATGCGCAAAGGCGCTAAGGTTATAAAAGAGGTTACAGCAGAATCTGACCTTAAGATTTTCAGATTATCTGAAAACGTTTTCTTCTATTGGCTTACTTCTCCTGTAAGACTTGAAGAATATATATTTGATATTAAGACCGAATTCAATAAACTTAGCAACAAAAATGATATATATTCATTTGCAGTCGGCGGGGTATACAATGAAGGCGGAACTATAACTCAAATGCTCGAAAAGTGTGAAAGCATGAGAACAATCGACGAAAACTTAGCCGAATCAAAATTTGTTAAAGCAAAAATTAACGTATTAAATTAAATATCCAACACAGAGGAACTTCCTGCTAAACTCTATTTTAAGTGGGAAGTTCTTCTTATTTTGTGTCTCAAGCTGTTTGTCCTGTCAATTAATCTATTCGGCTGTAAGTACTTTATTTTCTTTTGTGTGATTGATATAATAAACTCGAAAGTGAAAGACAAGAAACAATGGGTTTACCAAAACTATTTTGGTGAACCCATTGTTTCATCATACAGATTATTCCCATATTGCTTAACTCAATTAGTATTCACTAAAGTAAGCACTATATAATGCGATAAAGCAAATCCATTTAGCTGTTCTAAACGTCCATTTAGCCGTAGCCTCTTTTTAAATTGCGGCTGATAAGGTATAATACAGTCAGAAAGTGAAAGACAAAAAAGTAACGGTTTCTCCAAATGATACCTGGTTTGGAGAGGCCGTTACTTTTTATTTTATATTTACCTCTTGACACTACAATAGTTGTAGAGTTTATAATCTAAAAGTAAATTCATATTCGTTAATTCGTGTGAATGTACATACTCACTGATTCTAAGAGGTAATTAAAATGGAAAGAAATCTAACGAACGGAAGCGTTCTTAAAAATCTTGTGTTTTTTTCGTTGCCGTATTTATTGTCTTATTTTCTGCAAACGCTTTATGGTATGGCAGATTTATTTATAGTCGGACAATTTTCCGGAGTAGAAAGCACAACTGCCGTTTCCATAGGTTCACAGGTAATGCACATGCTAACTGTGATGATAGTTGGTCTTGCAATGGGCACAACAGTAGGAATTGCTCAGGCAGTAGGAGCTAATGATAAAAAAAGCGTGTCTAAAGTAATTGGCAACACAGTTACTCTGTTTCTGGCACTTTCTGTAGCTTTTACTGTTATACTTATCGCACTGGTTAAGCCAATTACTGCGATAATGTCCACTCCTCAAGAAGCAATAAGCGGAACAATAGATTATCTTACAGTTTGTTTTATAGGCATTCCGTTCATTACTGCTTATAATATTATCAGCTCAATATTCAGAGGAATGGGGGACAGCAAAAGCCCCATGTATTTTATCGCACTTGCTTGCTTTGTAAACATTGTTCTCGACTACCTTTTTATAGGTGCTTTCAACCTAGGCCCTATAGGGGCAGCGCTCGGAACAACAATTGCTCAGGCAATAAGTGTTGTTGTTTCTCTCTTAGTAATTGTTGGACGAAAAAGCATAAACATAAAAGTAAACGATTTCAAGCTTTCAAAAGATTACATTAGCAAAATACTTTCTGTAGGTGCACCCATAGCTTTTCAGGACGGTTTAATTCAAATTGCTTTCATACTTATTACAATTATTGCAAACAGAAGAGGTTTGAATGATTCTGCTGCTGTTGGTATAGTAGAAAAGATCATTAGCTTTCTGTTTCTTGTTCCGTCGTCCATGCTTTCTGCAATATCAGCTCTTGGTGCTCAAAACATTGGTGCAAACAAGCCTGAACGTGCCAAGAAAACTTTATGGTATGGCATTATGATAGCAGTAGGTTTTGGCGTGTTAGTATCAATATTAATTCAGTTTACAGCGGAGCCAATTGTTTCACTTTTCACTGACAGTGATGTTGTTGCCGTTTTGGGCGGTCAATACATAAGAGGATATATTTTCGATTGCATATTTGCCGGTATCCATTTTAGCTTCAGCGGATATTTTTGTGCATGCAGAAAATCATGGATTTCCTTTGTACACAATATAATTGCCATCGCATTGGTACGTGTGCCCGGCGTTTACTTTATGTCGCTTCTCTTTCCGAACACATTATTCCCTATGGGACTTGCAACAGCAACGGGATCTTTAATCTCGGTTATTATCTGTATCATTGCATATTCTTTATTATCAAGAAAAGATAAGGTATCAGTAAATGGATAGAATACAGCTCTACTCAATAGGCGAGGTTTCTAAGCTCTTTCATATAAGTGTCAGCAGTCTGAGACATTACGAAGAAATCGGACTTCTAAAGCCAAAGTATATTTCACCTGATTCGGGATATCGATATTACGGTTTAGAGCAATTCGAGATACTTAATAATCTGAAATATTTAAGAACTCTCGATATGCCGCTTGGTGATATCTCAAATTTCATAAACAACCGTGATATTGATATCATTGAAGATAAGCTTCGTCAACAAAAGAAAATTGTTCAAAATAAAATCAATGAATTGAAACGCATCGAGCGAAAAATCGAGCACAGACTAAGTTGGATAGAAGATTTAAGAGGTATCGAGCTCGGCATAATATCTGTTGTTACATTACCTAAAACCAGAATAGTTTGGATGAACAATAAGCTTAGCATTAACGAATATGTTGACATGGAAGAACCGATTAGAGAATTGGATAAACTAAGCGGCGAAAGTGTTGTCTTTCTAGGAAAAGTCGGATTAGGCATTCTACCGGAGAATTTAGAATCAGATAAAACTGATTTTTATGACGGTATTTTTTTGATTCTTGATGACGAAGATATATATAACGGAAACACTAAATTATTACCATCCACTAAAGCTGTCCGATTAAGATTTAACGGATATCATGCGGATGCTAAACCGCACTACAAAAGAATGCTTAAATATATTAAAGAAAACAACTTGAAAATTACAGATTTTTCAAGAGAAACAACTCTAATCGATTACGGATTAACAAATGACAAGGATAAATTTGTCACTGAAATATGTATTCCGATTTCAAACTGTTAAAAAGCAACCGTATTTCACTCATAGCGAGGAAATACGGTTGCTTATATTTTTGTAGAATATAACGCCGAATATATCTGCCAAAATCCAACCAATCGGGATTGATAACCAAATAGCTACAACTCCCAAAGCCGTGTTAGGCGCAAAAACATAGGATAACAGTACTCTTGTACCTAAAGAAATAACCGTAAGAATAAGCGAGATTTGAGGTTTATTGACTCCACGAAAATAGCCATACCACAAGAAAAGAATTCCTATTCCCGCATAGAAAGCACCTTCAATACTCAGATATTTAGCGCCTTGCAGAATAATATCGGTCTCCGAAGAATCGACAAATATACCCATAAGATTATTTGCACTTATGAAAATCAGAAGAGAGATAATCTGACAAAATACGATAGACAATATAAATGAAATCTTCATGCCCTTCTTGATTCTGTCATACTTTTTTGCACCATAATTCTGAGAAACAAATAACGAATATGCATTACCGAATTCCTGAGCAGGCATATAGGCTATTGTGTCAATTTTAACGGCAGCGGTAAATGCTGCCATTATTGTTGTTCCGAAGCTGTTCACTAAACCTTGTATCATTAGTATTC
>CAVBOS010000177.1:0-4067 GCA_963597005.1 Lachnospiraceae bacterium | reverse complement strand
TCACAGAAGAGGTATGGGCAGAGAATAAGCTTGGAGAAGGACTTGTTTGCACACAGTCATGGCCAAGCTATGACGAGAGCAAGTGCGTCGATTCCACAGTCGAGATTGTCGTTCAGGTAAACGGAAGAATCAAGGCAAAGCTTGTCATTCCTGTAAATGCCGACAAGGACGCTGTTCTTACAATGGCTAAGGAAGAGGAGAAGGTAGCTTCTGAGATAGCAGGCAAGAATCTTATCAAGGAAATTTATGTTCCGGGTAAGCTTGTCAATATCGTTGCGAAGTAAGCTTCAAATGTTAAAAAAAAGTAAATTTTCAGGCAGTTTTTCGGAACTGCCTGTTTTTTATGGAAATATCTTAATTTTTGTGTTATTATACTGAAGTTAAAAATTAAATTATGCTTTGAAATCTAAAGAAAGGAATGGTAGAATGCAGTACTGCAAAAAATGCAGACATCTGACCGAGGATAACCGCACGAGCTGTTCAAACTGCAAGCGGTCACGTGGTATAAGACCCGTTCAGGATAACGACCTTGTTTATCTTATGACCTGTCATAAATACGAGGCAGAAGAAATCGACGCACTGTTTGAGGATAACGGAATCAAGCATACTCTCGAGAACTTTGATCTCGGTATTGCTCAAAGTCCGTTTGATGCGAGAACTTTGAAGGACGATCAGAACATTTTTGTCGAATACGGAGATATTAATGCGGCAAATGCTTTGCTCAGCAAATATGAGGAAGAGGTAAAGGAAGAGCCGATACCGGATACCATGCCCAGAAGAAAGAGGCTGGCACTTGACGTTGTTGCTATTCTTGCTTTCATGCTGCTTGTCACGCTGGTTGTTTTAGCTTCCGATTATGTTGCAAACGGTCTTGTTCACCTATTTCGCGGTAAAAATTCCGCGATGATATATAATTTATTTGAGAAGGGAAATTTATTATGGCACAGTATCTTATAAACCTATTCGGAAACACTATTCCGTCTTGGCTTACAATCTTCATTCTTTCGCTCATTCCGACAATTGAGCTTCGTGGCGGCGTTCTTGCGGCAAAGGCTTTGTCCGTTCCGATGATTAACGCTTCGATTATCTGCCTTATAGGCACACTTCTTCCTATTCCGTTCATTCTTCTCTTTATCGAGAAAATTATGAAGTGGCTCGAGAAAACAAGATTTTCAGGCATTGTTGATTTTCTCAATAAAAAGGTCGAAAAGAACAAGGAGAAAATCCAAAAGTACGAGATGTTCGGTCTCATGATTTTCGTTGCAATTCCGCTTCCCGGAACAGGTGCTTGGACGGGTGCACTTGTTGCTTCCGTTCTCAAGATGGACTTTAAATACTCCATGCTCTCCATTGCGCTGGGTTCACTTATCGCAGATTGCATTATGCTTCTTGTATCCTACGGTGCACTCGGACTTATTTTCTGATGTATGATATTATAATAGTCGGCACAGGTGCTTCGGGTTTAGCCTGTGCCGCTCGAATTTTAAGGAACTCCAAAAACAAGCCGAATATGCTCATTCTTGACGCCAACAAAAAGGCGGGAAGAAAGCTTTTGGCAACAGGCAACGGCAGATGTAATCTCACAAATGAAAATATGTCTTTGGAGCATTATCACGGCGATACCGATAAGCTTTCTTATCTTATGGACTCATATTCTCATAAGGCACTTGAGTTTTTTGAGGATTTGGGACTTCTGACGGGTGCGGACGGTGAGGGAAGAGTTTATCCTTACAGCAAACAGGCAACTTCGGTTTTGAATATTCTTATGAATGCAGTTGGCTGTGAAATAAGGTATGAATCCGCCGTGAAATCGGTGAAGAAATACAAAAACAGTTTTGACCTGACACTTGAAAACGGAGAGAAGCTTGACTGCAGAGTATTGATAATTGCGGGCGGCGGTGCGGCTTCTCCTAAATTATCGGCGTCGAAAAATTGCTACAGCCTTTGCGAAAGTTTGGGGCACAGCGTTACAAAGCTTTATCCGTCTCTCGTTCCGATGAAATGCGATGACGCTTTTCTCAAAAAGCTTGTCGGCGTGAGATGCCGTGCCGAAGTTACACTTATGAACGGAATAAATCCGCTTAAATCTGAAACGGGAGAACTCCAGATAACCGACAAGGCGATTTCGGGAATTTGCATATTCAATCTCTCTGTTTTGGCGGCTGAGTATTATGAGAAAAAACAGAACAAAAAATCAAATCTCGGTGTAAAAATCGACTTTATGCCCGATTACTCGTTTTCGCAGTGCATGGATTTTATTCGCCGTGCGGCAAGCTTAAATGCAAGGCTTCCGATTTCGTCATTGTTTGACGGAATTCTTAATAATAAGGTAGGACTTGCCTTGATTCAAAAGGCTGGATTAAATCCGAATGATAAATGCGAAAATATCTCAAGCAAAAGTATATTTGTACTCACTTCACTTGTGAAAGGACTCACGCTTCCGATTTCAGGCTTAAAGAGCTTTGATGATGCTCAGGTTACCGCAGGAGGCATTCCGCTCAAAGAAATAAACCAGTATACTATGGAATCCGCAAAGTGCAAAAATCTCTATCTTTGCGGTGAAATTCTCAATATACACGGTGACTGCGGCGGCTACAATCTCCATTTTGCTTGGATGAGTGCTCTGTGTGCGGCTGACGCTGTTTGTGATAAATTAGGTAAAAATGATAAGAATAAGTAATGTTAAGCTTCCTCTTGATTACAATGAGGAGGATCTTCTGAAAATAACATGCCAAAAGCTGAAGCTTGATAAATCTTCGGTCAAGGCAGTTCACATTTTCAAAAAATCGGTGGATGCGAGGGATAAAAGCAACATCGCCTATGTGCTTACACTCGATGTAGAAGTGAATGTGAACGAAAATAAGCTTTTGAAGAAAAATTCTAAGCTGACAGTTTCTAATATTCCGCATTATGAAATGCCGTCAAAAAAGAATTTCTCCAAGAGACCGCTTGTTGTCGGATTTGGCCCTGCAGGAATGTTTGCGGCTCTCATTTTGGCTGAGGCGGGGGCAAGACCAATAGTTGTCGAGCGTGGCGAATGCGTTGAGGAGCGAGAGAAATCTGTCAGAAACTTTTGGCAAAATAGAGTGCTTGACGAGAACTCCAACATTCAGTTCGGAGAGGGCGGAGCAGGCACTTTTTCTGACGGAAAACTGAACACGGGAATCAAAGACCCACGAATCAGAATGGTTCTCGAGACCTTTGTGAAATACGGCGCTCCCGAAGAAATATTGTATGAGGCTAAACCGCATATCGGCACGGACAAACTGCCGAAAACCGTTGGGAATATTCGCAAGCGAATTATCGAGCTTGGCGGTGAAGTGAGGTTTAACACAAAGCTTGTCGGACTTAATATAAAGGAAGACAGGGTAGTCGGTGCAACGCTCCTTGATTTGAAAAATAATGAGGAATCAAGTGTTGAAGCGGACGATATCGTAATTGCAATCGGACACAGCGCAAGAGATACATTTAAAATGATAGACAGTTTCGGTTTTCCCATGGAGAAAAAACCGTTTGCTGTGGGAATGAGAATAGAGCACCCAGCAGAGCTTATTAGCCGTTCGCAGTACGGCGAAAGCTACAAAAAGCTTCCAAATGCCGACTATAAGCTTGCTGTGCACTTGCCTAACGGCAGAGGCGTCTATTCCTTCTGTATGTGCCCGGGCGGAACTGTTGTCGGAGCTACTTCGTTTAGCGGTCACGTTGTAACAAACGGTATGAGTAAGTTTGCCCGTGACGACGAAAATTCAAATGCGGCAATACTTGTCGGTCTGAATCCTGAGGATTTCGAGGGTCAGCCGCTTTTTGCGGGATTTGAATTTCAGGAAAAGCTTGAGAAGGCGGCGTTCGTGCTTGGCGGTTCAAACTATTCCGCACCGTCTCAGACTCTCGGTGATTTTATGGCAAAAAGAAAAACCGAAAGCTTCGGCTCTGTCAAACCGTCATATCAGCCCGGTGTTGTCGGAGCGGATTTGGACGAATTGTTCCCGTCCTTTATAACCGACTCGATAAGAGAAGCTATGCCGCTTTTTGCAAGAAAAATCAAGGGCTACGATTTGCCCGATGCC
>CAVBOS010000176.1:0-4069 GCA_963597005.1 Lachnospiraceae bacterium | reverse complement strand
TTTCTGTGCCGCACCGAGCAGTGTGACAATAATTAACACAGAAGAAAGAAGAGAAGGCATTGCGTCTTTCAGAATTGCGACCTATGCCGACACTTCCCATCTTTTCACGGGTAAAAGAGAGCCTTCCTTTGCCGCAAGATTCTGCGAGTGCTTTGCTGACGACACAAGACACGACTGATAAAATTTATAAATGAAAAACACTCGGCTGTGAATGAGTTTATCTCGTTCACAGCCGCTGTTTTGTTTGCACAAGGCAAACACGGGAATATTGTGTATAGGAGTGTGTTGTTAAGAGGTGTGGTCTTGTATTCTTTAAAATTTAAAACAATCAGAACGGCACAACGCCAAGTACAGTTGCGAGTATAAGGGTTAAAATGCTAAGTGGCCAGATAAATTTCAGGCTGTACTTGATGTGCTCGCCGATTGTGAGGTCTGTTAAGCCTAAGCCGACATAAACGGCGGCAACAGAGGGGCTTATCGGAGTACCGAATGTTGCTGTCAAAAGGAATGTTGCGGCAACGCTTGGCGCACTTACGCCAAATGGTGCAACAACGCTTATGATAATCGGAAGAAGAGCATAGTAGAATGCGTCTGTGCCGAGAATCATCATGAGCGGAACACTGAAAAGTGCCATGAACCAATGCATATGCGGTGCCATTGAGGATGGAAGCACGTTAACAATAGCGGTTGCCATTGCGTCGACCATACCTGTTCCGCTGATTATACCCATAAAGATACCTACGGCGAAAAGTGTGACAGTCATGACCATTGCGTCCTGACCGAGCTCTTTGATTTTCTTATTCTGAAGCTTAGACTTCGGAAAATTAACTACGAGTGCCAAAGAATAGGCAATCATGAATACGGCATAAAGCGGAAGCGGAGTATCCATGAAGAGAAGTGCAATCATGATGATTGTGAGCACTAAATTAAACCAATAACGCCAGTCACGCTTTTTTACTTCACCGTCTGCACTGCCATTGGCGGAAATTTCTGCTGTCTGCGGGTGCAAGCCGTGGCGAAGCTCTGTCTTTGTAACAAAGAACATATTGACAAAAGCCATAAGGCAAACGACAACTACACCGGGTAAAATAAAGGTATATAAATCAGCTGTTTCAATACCTGCCACGCTTGCAGCTCTCATAGTCGGGCCGCCCCACGGTAAGATGTTCATTGCGGCGTACGGACCGCACATAAGACACAGAAGTGCCTGAGAACGGAATCCCATGCGCTTGAATATCGGCAAAAATGCAGGAACAACAATGAGGAAAGTAGCCGCACCAGAACCGTCTATGTGTGCCACAAAAGTGGTGAGCACCAGTGCAAGAACTATCATCCAGGGCTTATTGCCTGCTTTTTTTGTAAGAAAGTTGATAATCGGATCAAAAAGTCCGATTTCGTTCATAAGCGTGAAATAAGAAATCGAGAAAACGAACAAAACAGCTGTTCCGAGCATCGATTCCATACCTGTTCCGATGAAACCGCCTATATCATCAAGGGAAAAACCGGCAATCAGAGCCGCCGCAAGCGGCAGACAAATGAAGGCAACGGGCGGGCTGACCCAGCTTTTGATAAGCACGAGCATAAGCACAGCCATTAGTAAAAATCCAATCAGTGCTAACATATAATTACATCCTTTTCTACTTGATTTGCTTGCAAATCCACATCAGTGTTTTAAAATTTATTCTGAAAAATGGGAATGAAGCATTCGCTTTCACGCACTCCATTCCCTTTTCAGAAATTCGGTAAAACTTATTATCTAATCGGTTAATCAGTCAAAGCTGTAGGGCTTAACCTGACGGACAACATCGAGGATTGTTCCGTCACGAGCCTCAACTATTGCGACAACCTTATCCTCCCACTCGAGCGGATCGGGAGCACCGACAAGCTCATAAGCCTTTTCCTGAAGGCTCTCGATTGTCACGTGCTTGATGCCTGCATTATCAAGGCACTCGATTAAGTCGGGGCGGTTCGGATTGACGGCAATACCGTAATCTGTTACGAGAACATCCACGCAGTCGCCCGGAGTTGTGACTGTAACAACATCCTTGCAAACCGTTGCCATTCTTCCTCTTGTGAGCGGAGTTACGATAATACAGCACTTAGAGCCTGCGGCTGTGTCTGGGTGTCCGCCCGGTGCGCCTCTCAATACGCCGTCCGAGCCTGTGATAACATTTACGTTGAACTTTGTGTCAATCTCAAGTGCAGAAAGAACAACATAGTCAAGCTTATTGACATATGCACCCTTGTTGCCTGCGTTTGCATATTCGCTCAAGTCGATTTCAATGTGGTGTGGGTTCGTGAAAAGGTGAGCAGCCGCACCCTGGTCGAAGTCCTGAGTATCGAGAATATAATCTACATAGCCCTTGTCCTGAAGTGCACAGATTGCGCTTGAAGTTCCGCCCAGAGCAAAGCTCATCTTTATACCTGCTTTCTCCATGTGCTCCTCGAGAAAACGGTTAACAGCAAGGGATGGGCCGCCGACACCTGTCTGGAAAGAGAAACCGTCCTTGAAATAAGGAGTTGCGGCAATTACGTTAGCAACATTTCTTGCCATCATGAGCTCTCTTGGGTTGTCTGTCATTCTTGCTTCCTTTGTTGCAATCTTCTTTGGATCGCCGATAGCGTCAACGACACAAACAGCGTCTACATCAATGCAAGAAATTGAGGACGGAAGATTTGGGAACGGTACGAGGTTATCTGTGACGATAACCGTGTGGTCTGCAAAATGTGCGTCGTGCATTGCAAAGCCCATGCTTCCGCAGTTGTTCTTGCCGCCCTTGCCCTTAGCATTACCGCAGCAGTCTGAGCTTGCGGCTGCAAGGAATGCGATGTCGATGTGAACCTCGCCCGCCTCAACGGCACGGGGACGTCCGCCATGGCTTCTGATTGTTACGGGCTTTTCCATTTTGCCCGCTGAAATAACCTCGCCGATTCTGCCTCTTACGCCTGATGTCTGAGCCTCGACGATGATGCCTTTTTCCATGTAATCTGCGAAGATGTCCTGAGCTGTACCGAGTGATGTTGCCGCTACGTGCAAGTCTTTAAGTCCCATCTCCTCAACAAGTACCTTGCAGACCATTGCGGCTACATAATCGCCGTCACGGAACTCTGTGTGGAAGGAAAATGTCATGCCGTCATGTGCGCCGCATTTCTCGCAAGCCTCACGAATGGACTTGCAGAGCTTGTTCTCTTCAGGCTTTTCATGGCGAACTGTTATGGGAGAGGCTTTCTTAACCTTTTCTCCGTCTTTATAATTTTTGCCCTGATATACCTCTTTTCCGTTTGTAAGAAGATAATCGGGAATATCTCTGCCAACTGCGTTAATCATTGTTTCTTTCTCCCTTCTTAAAGATCACCGTGGTAAACTCCGCATGCCTTGGCTAATGCGATGATACGCTTAGCATCCTCAAAGAACGGAATATCAACCATCTTACCGTCAACTGTGTAAACGCCGATGCCTGCGTCAGCCTGTGCCTGACAGCCTCTGACGAGCTTCTCTGCGTAAGCGATTTCCTTTTCTGTCGGAGCGAATGTCTCATGAACGAAGGCAATCTGCTTAGGGTTAACGATACTCTTTCCGTCAAAGCCCATCTTGTGGTTCTGAATAACCTCAGCCTTGAATCCCTCCATATCGTCAATATTCGGGTACATAGTGTCGAAGCACTGAACGCCTGCGGCACGTGCGGCAAGAAGCATCTGTCCTCTTGCTGTTATCATCTCAACACCGTCACGCTGAATCTGAACATGCATGCTCTTTCTGAAGTCACCGCCTGAAATTGCACAGCCGAACATTCTTGGGCTTGCCGTTACTATCTCGTAAGCATTCATAATGCCGAGTGGGCTTTCGAGTGCAGCCATAAGCATTGTTCTGCCGACTTCTACGCCGAATTCCTTTTCTGCCGCTGTGACTGCTTCGTCAACCTGATGAACCATCTCTGCGTTTTCGCACTTTGCGATTCTGATTCCGTCAGCTCCGCCTGCAACACAAACTCTGATGTCCTCCTCCCAGTGAGGAGTGTCAAGTCCGTTAATTCTTACAACAGTCTCAACACCTCTGTAATCAATTTCC
>CAVBOS010000175.1:0-4069 GCA_963597005.1 Lachnospiraceae bacterium | reverse complement strand
AAAAAGAGCTTTCTGTCACGCTCACCGAAGCATTCCTCGTGAACCACGTCCTTATCGAGAAGACCGTCTTTAAATTTATCAGCCACTGCGGCGCCGTACTTAGCCGCATTGAAAACCTTAACGGTGTGACCTCTTTTGACAAGAGCGTCTTTTTGCTGTTTATAGAGAAGCGCCTCGTGGTAGTAGGTGCAAAGATACAGAATTTTCATGGTTTATTTCTTCTTTCCGATATAAACTCTTTTCCAGACAGCCAAAAAGGCATATCTCACAAAGCAATAAATGCTGAACGGCAAGCTAAGCTTTTCAATATCACGGTATAATTGCCAAACGCCCTTTACCGCCTTCGCCTTGTTGCTCGAAAGAGAATTTGCCGCTCTTCTGTACTGGGCGAGAACCTCATCCAAACCAAAGCAGTCATTTCCTGCTTTCAGAACCTGAAGCCAAGTTGCGGCATCCTGTCGTCTTCTGAGATCAGGCATGTGCAAAAGGCTCTTGTCGACTATGCCTGTGTCAGCCATAATTCCGACAGTCTGCAAAAGATTGTTTGTAAGAAAGCCTACGTAATCGGCACGGGGAAGCATATGAACCTCTTTATTCAGCTTGTTTCCGTCGTCGTCGATTACTTCATAGGAAGCGCATGAAAATCCCGCCTTGTTTTTCAGCATGAAATCAACCTGCTTTTGGAGCTTCTCGGGATACCAGATGTCGTCCGCATCAAGATAAGCAATAAATCTTCCCTTTGATTCTTCAAGTGCACGGTTTCTCGCCTTTGCTGCACCGCCGTTTTGCTCCTGACGGATAAGCTTGACCCTCGGCTCTCTTTCAGATATGCTCTCGACAATCTCACAGGTTGAATCATCCGAGCAATCGTCAACGATAATCATTTCCCAGTTCCCGTAGGTCTGGGCAATGACCGACTCTATAGTCTTTTCTATGTACTTTTCGCTGTTATATGACGGTGTGATTATGCTGACAAGCTCGGACATTTCAAACTTCCTCTCAATTAATCTCTTCTGAAAATATCTCTTGTGTATACCTTTTCTTCGACATCATCAAGACAAGAATCGTATCTGTTAGCCAAAATAGCCTGGCTTTCAGATTTGAATTTCTCAAGGTCATTGACAACAAGGCTGCCGAAGAATGTGCTTCCGTCCTTGAGCGTCGGCTCATAAATGATGACAGTCGCACCCTTTGCCTTGATTCTCTTCATTACGCCCTGAATGGAGCTCTGACGGAAATTATCTGAATTGGACTTCATTGTTAGTCTGTAGACACCGACAACGCACTTCTGCTCTTTTCCCGCATCAAAGTCTCCTCTGTTGTAGTAGTCATAGTAACCTGCAAGCTTGAGCACTCTGTCTGCGATGAAATCTTTTCTCGTGCGGTTGCTCTCAACGATGGCGCTCATCATGTTCTGCGGAACGTCACGGTAATTGGCAAGAAGCTGCTTTGTGTCCTTTGGCAGACAGTATCCGCCGTAACCGAATGACGGGTTGTTGTAGTGAGTTCCGATTCTCGGGTCAAGTCCGACTCCGTCGATGATAGCCTTGGTGTCAAGGCCCTTCATCTCGGCATAGGTATCGAGCTCGTTAAAATATGAAACTCTAAGTGCAAGGTAGGTGTTCGAGAAAAGCTTAACCGCTTCAGCCTCTGTAAATCCCATAAAGAGAGTTGGAATATCCTCCTTGATTGCACCCTCCTGAAGAAGAGAAGCAAAAGTCTCTGCTACCTCTTTGGAGGTTTCGTCACAGCCGACAATAATTCTCGAAGGATAAAGGTTATCATAAAGTGCCTTTGACTCTCTTAAGAACTCAGGGCTGAAAATAATCTTGTCTGTATTATATTTCTCTCTTACGCTCTGAGTGTAGCCGACAGGAATTGTCGACTTGATTATCATGTAAGCGTTCGGATTCACATTCATGACAAGCTCTATAACAGACTCTACGGCACTTGTATCAAAGTACTGGGTTGCGCTGTCATAGTTTGTCGGTGCGGCAATTATAACGATGTCGGCATTTTTATAAGCTGTTTCACCGTCAAGAGTTGCCTCCAAATTAAGCTCCTTTTCAGCAAGATACTTTTCAATGTAATCATCCTGAATCGGGCTCTTGCGGTTATTGATAAGTTCTACCTTTTCGGGAACGATATCAACCGCATAAACCTTGTGATGCTGAGACAAAAGTACTGCGAGGGAAAGGCCGACATAGCCTGTTCCCGCAACCGCTACAACAATTTCCTTTTTTGACATAATTTACACCCTCCGTTATCCTTACTCTGCTCCGTCGCTCTTGAATACGGCGACAAATGTTTTCAGGATTATTTTTAAATCAAGCTTTAAGCTCCAATTTCTGATGTAATAGGCATCGAGCTTCACAACCTCTTCAAAATCCTTGATGTTGCTTCTTCCGCTCACCTGCCACATTCCCGTGAGTCCCGGCTTCATACTGAGTCTTATTCTGTGATGAAGGTCGTACTGCTCCACCTCGTCCACCGTCGGCGGTCTTGTTCCGACAAGGCTCATCTCGCCCTTGAGAATGTTGAAAAACTGAGGAAATTCATCGATAGAGCACTTTCTTATGAAGTTGCCGATTCCCTTACCGGGCCCCTTTTCGGAACCGATAATTCTCGGGTCGTTCTCCATCTTGAACATATTTCCCTGCATCTGATTCTGAGCCATAAGCTCTTTTTTGCGCTCGTCCGCATCCATATACATAGAACGGAATTTGTATATTTTGAAGCGTCTGCCGTTCTTGCCGACTCTCTCTTGACTGTAAAATATCGGGCCGGGAGAAGCCTTGTAGATAAGCGGTGCGATAAAAACAAACAATATGCCCGTCATTATGCATCCGACAATTCCAGCCAAAATATCAACAATTCTCTTCACCATGAGGTGAAGAACTCCTGCCGTGCTGACGCTTGTGGTCAAAAGATTGTAGCCGGCGTATCTCTCGACATAGCTGTTCGGCAAATCATTGCCCCACGAATCAAGTCCGATATGAATAACCGTACCGATTTCAAGCAGTGTGCCAACTGTTTTTTCAATTCCCGTATCGCTTGGCGGCAAAAAGATAAAAGCCTCATCGAAGACCTCTTTTTTTGCAAATTCGTCAAGCTCCGAAAGCTCGCAAACTACGGGAACGCCCTCAATCTCTTTCAGATCGTCAGGATTTTTATCAAGCACTATTCCCGTGATATCAAAATCGGAGTATTCTCCCGAAAGCAGCTTTTCGACTGTTTTTTTGGCTTTATCCGGCGATATGATAACCAGTGTTTTAGGTAAATTCTTTCGCTTGCGGTTGTGAGCCTTTATCACTCTTTTCCAGATGAGTCTGAAAACGAACATGAGTACCGAGGAAAAAAGAATTCCCATGACGAAAACGGTTCTCGACAAATCCCATACGTTTTTTCCCATAAAGAGAACCGTCATGGAGGTGCCCCAGACAACAATATTCTGGATAAGCACCGATTTAATCTCGGCGAAAACACCTCTTTTCAGAATACCCTTGTACCAACTGAAAAGCAGGACGAGAACCAAATCGACAGCTATGAGCAAAATATTAAGCTCCGTGTACATCTGGGTTACTGCGGTATATTTGAAGCTTACCCGACGCAAAAGCACAGACACGAAAAAAGCGGTTTCAAGGCAGAAAACATCTATCAGCATGAAATCAAAATGCTTCAGCCATCCGACTCTTCTTCTCTGATTCATTTACTGTCCCTTTCATATATATCAAGCACGGCAAACATTTGGAATCAAATCAAAAGCAATATGCCGTTTGACACAATTTTAGTTATAATCGTAACTATTTTATCACAAGGCACTGTATTATTCAATCCGTTTTTATTTTGTTGCATATATTTTGCAATATCAACTTGCCGTTTTGCCCATGTTTTAAGCTTGAAATTTGTTAGTTCTGCCGTTTCTTTCAGAAAATCCTATAAATTTTCAGAGGTAATTTTATGCATTTTCACTTTCAGACAAATAAATAAAGGACGCACCGTAAAGTGCGTCCACAGCGTGTCGAAAAAGCACTTTTCGGCACGCTGCAGACTCCGAGAAACACACGCA
>CAVBOS010000174.1:0-4083 GCA_963597005.1 Lachnospiraceae bacterium | reverse complement strand
GTACTTATTATTTGCCTTTAAATAGGAATCTATCTGATAGACAAATGCGTTGGAAACCGCTTTTTCGGGTGCGCCGCCGTGCTCAAGCCAAGAAGAATTGTGATAATATTCGCTAGCACTCACTTTATTTGAAAATGCGCAAGCAACATTAATTTTTACATTATATAACGGCAAATCGTCGCGGTCACGAACCTTCTTTTCCGTTGTCCATTTCTGCACATCCGTGATGGCTGGCTCTTCGCCGAGAAGCTCCTTGCAGTGATCCCAGATACCGTTCTCATAGACAAAATCCGTAGTCTCGAACTTGCCCTTGCTTATTTCATTCTTGAAATGAAATACTATGCCAGCATTGACGACAGCCTGTCGCTTAATCATATCGGTATAGTATTCTACGGGGATATCTATATCAGTGAAAACCTCTAAATCAGGCTTCCAACGGATGACCGTTCCTGTGTCTCGGCGTGAATAAGGCTCTTTGCTGAGCTCTCCGACTATAGAACCTTTCTCAAAATGAAGCTTGTATATATATCCCTCACGCTTAACCTGAGCGTCCATATACTCAGAAGCATACTGAGTAGCGCAAAGTCCAAGTCCGTTAAGGCCAAGTGAGTAATCATAGCTGCCGTTTAAATCGTTATTATACTTGCCGCCTGCATACATTTCGCAGAAGACAAGCTCCCAGTTATATTTCTTTTCCTTGTTGTTATAATCAACAGGAATACCTCTTCCCTTGTCCTCAACCTGAACGCTGTGGTCAAGAAAGCGTGTCACGGTAATTTCCTTGCCGTAGCCCTCTCTTGCCTCATCGATTGAGTTGGAAAGAATCTCAAAAATAGAATGCTCACAACCGACAATATCATTCGAGCCGAAAATAACCGCAGGTCTCTTTCGTACTCGGTCGGCACCCTTGAGCATTGTTATACTTTCATTATCATACGTCTTTTTCTTTGGCATAAAAAATCCTTATATTCTAATCTCGAAATTTTGTTTGAACCGTACTCTTGATTATATCAGATTTTCGCTTATTTTACAAGTGTTTTGATAATTCACACATGGTAGTCTTTATCTGTAAAGTTAAACATCTTTACGCAAGAGCAGGAAATTTCTCGTTTCAAATTAACTTTGACCATTATCCAAGCCAAATAAAAGAGAGAGCCGAAAGACTCTCTCAAATTAAATTATTCAACTGTATCAGCAATTGGTTCTGCGTTCTTTGAAGCAACAACCTCTTCGGCAGTTTCATCAGGAATTTCTCCTGTAATGGACGGAAGAAGTCTTCCTTCCATAACATCGATGAACTCCTTAGCCTCAACCTTTTCCTTCTCATAAAGAACACCCGCAAGTCTGTGGAGAATATCAATATGATCAGAAAGAATCTTGATGGTATCATCGTAAGCCTTCATAATCATGCTCTTGACTTCCTCATCAATCTCCGAAGCAGTTCTCTCGGAATAATCACTGATGTGACCGTACTCCTTGCCGAGGAACGGATTTGAGTTATCAGAACCGTACATAATCGGGCCAAGCTTATCGCTCATACCGTACTTTGTAACCATGCTCTTTGCAACCTTAGTTGCACGCTCAATATCATTGGAAGCGCCTGTTGAAATATCTCCCATGATGAGGGCCTCGGCACATCTGCCGCCAAGAAGGACGATAAGGCTTTCGAGCATTTCTTTCTTGCTCTGGTAAGATCTGTCCTCGCTCGGAAGGTGCATTGTGTAACCGCCAGCCATACCGCGCGGAATAATAGAAATCTGATGAACTGGGTCCTGAGTTTTGCAATAGTAAGAAGCAATAGCGTGTCCTGCCTCGTGATAAGAAGTGAGCTTCTTCTCATGCGGATTCATAAC
The DNA here is from genome assembly GCA_963597005.1 of Lachnospiraceae bacterium. Taxonomy (GTDB): domain Bacteria; phylum Bacillota; class Clostridia; order Oscillospirales; family Acutalibacteraceae; genus SIG603. The sequence goes on along the minus strand of CAVBOS010000174.1, from coordinate 2,230 downwards.
GTGAGACTTCTTCTCCGTGCCGACAACAACCTTAATTGTAGCCTCTTCAATCTCTTCCATTGTGATAGCACGCTTATCCTTACGTGCAGCCAAAAGAGCTGCCTCATTAAGAAGATTCTCAAGATCCGCACCCGTAAAGCCTGCAGAACTCTTTGCAATGACGGAAAGCTCAACATCGGGAGCAAGCGGCTTGCCCTTAGCGTGAACACGAAGGATTGCCTCTCTGCCCTTAACGTCGGGATAACCGACGGTAACCTGACGGTCAAATCTACCCGGTCTCATAAGAGCCGGATCAAGAATATCTGGGCGGTTTGTAGCCGCAATCATGATGACACCCTCATTTGCTCCGAAACCGTCCATTTCAACGAGCAACTGGTTAAGTGTCTGTTCTCTTTCATCGTGACCGCCGCCGAGACCTGCGCCTCTCTGACGTCCGACAGCATCAATCTCATCAATGAAGATAATGCAAGGATGGTTTTTCTTAGCCTTATCAAAAAGGTCACGAACTCTCGAAGCACCGACACCGACGAACATTTCAACGAAGTCAGAACCCGAAATTGAGAAGAACGGAACTCCTGCCTCACCTGCAACCGCACGTGCGAGCAATGTTTTACCAGTACCGGGAGGACCTACAAGAAGTACACCCTTAGGAATTCTTGCACCGAGATCGTTATATTTCTTGGGGTTTTTAAGGAACTCGACTATCTCACGAAGCTCCTCTTTCTCTTCATCGGCACCCGCAACGTCGGCAAAAGTTGTCTTTCTTTTCTCATCGCTCTGAGATTTAACACGAGCTTTGCCGAAATTCATGGTTCCGCCTGCGCCGCCACCAGCCATCTTTTTGTACATGAAAATCCAAAGTACAATAAGACCGGCAAACATAAGAAGTGACGGCAACATGCTGATAAGCCAGCTTGTCTGCTCGGGACGCAAGACATCCTGAACCATTTTATTGTCAGGGTTATCCTCGTTGTACTGCTTGATGTAATCTGAAACATCATCGTAGAAAAGCGACTGGCTCGGAATGACATACTTAACTATTGTGTTATCCTTGTCGTTAAGGGTCAAAGAAAGCTCGCCTGTTCCGAGATCAAGCTTGTAAGCCGAGACCTGTTCGGTCTCAAAATACTCGATAATATCGGAATAGACTACCGACTTTGCATCACTTTCGGCATCGTTATTAAACGAGAAGAAAATTATGAAAAAGACGATAATCGGGATTCCGAGATAAATACATAAGCTGCGAATCAGCTTTTTGTTATCCAAATTTAAAATCCTCCGTTTGATTTTGTATATCTAATCCTTACAGGATTATTTTTCGTAAACTTCAGGCTTGAGAATGCCGACATAAGGAAGGCTTCTGTAAAGCTCATCATAGTCAAGACCGTAACCGACAATGAATTCGTCTGGAATGTCACAGCCCTTGTATTTGGGATAAACAGGCACTTCTCTTCTCTCAGGCTTATCAAAAAGCGTTGCTATCTCAAAGCTTGCAGGATTTCTGCCTCTGAGAAAGTCAGAAAGGTAGTGTAAAGTTTTACCGCTGTCAAGAATATCCTCAACAACCAAGACATCATAGCCCTCAAGATTGCGGTCAAGATCCTTTTTAATCTGAACAACACCGCTGCTCTTTGTGCCGCTGCCGTAGCTTGAAACCTGCATAAAATCAATTCTGCAAGGAATGGTGAGCTCTCGCATAAGGTCTGTCATAAACACGATAGAACCCTTGAGAATGCCGACAAGAAGTAAATTCTTATCTTTATAATCCTCGCTTATCTGCTTACCCATTCTTGCTACCATAGAATGGATATATTCCTCCGTATAGAGTATCTCTTTGATGTCATCTTGCATAGCTGCCATAATTCTACACTCCTTAAATTTAATCTATGCTGAATTTTACTAGCACTGACGTATTTTCATCAGGTAAATATTCGGCATTCACTCCTATGCCCTCAACAAAAACGGGACGGTTTCCGTCACGAATGACGATTATCCTGTCTCTTAGCTGTGCGGGGATACCCTCTTCAGCCATAATTTTCTTGAGCGGCTTGGTGATATTTCTTCGCTTTAAAGTGAACCTGTCACCCTCTCTTCGGGTGCTTACACTCAGTTTGTCTTTAATTTTATCATAGTCCGCAAAATTATTAAATAACAAATTGTGAATTTTTTTATCATTTTTATTTCTTTGCGTACATATTTTTATTAATTTACCGTTTGCAAATCCAATAAC
>CAVBOS010000173.1:0-4148 GCA_963597005.1 Lachnospiraceae bacterium | reverse complement strand
CTTAACAGCGTCAAGGTCAAAGTCCTGAGTATCGAAAAGAATGTTAACAAGACCGTTGTCGAGAAGGTCACACATCGGCTTTGTGAGTCCGCCGACGCCGAAGCCCATCTTGATGCCTCTCTCCTCCATAATCTTTGTGAGGGAGATTGTGGAAGCAATGGAAGCTCCGCCGACACCTGTCTGATATGAGAAACCGTCCTTAAAGTACGGTGTGTTTACAACTACCTGTGTGCAGTACTCAGCCATGAGAAGCTTTCTCTGGTCTGTTGTCGGCTTTGCGGCACCTGTTGCAATCTTCTCGGGAATACCGATAGCGTCAACAACGCAGACATAGTCGACCTTTGTCATGGAGATATGTGCCGGATAGTTCGGGAAAGGAACAAGGCAGTCGGTAACAGCGACAACATAGTCTGCCTGATTACCGTCAACATAAGAATAGCTGAGAACGCCGCAGTTTGTCTTACCGCCGATACCACGAAGGTTACCGTAGTTATCTGCTGTAGGAGCACCTATGAAGGCGATGTCAACATGTGTCTCGCCTGTTACGAGTGCACGTACACGTCCGCCGTGGCTTCTCATTGTAGCAAGACCCTTGAGCTTGCCGTGGCTGATAGCCTCACCGATTTTACCACGAACACCGCTGGACTCGATGTTTGTGATTGTGCCGTCCTCGATAAGCGGAACGAGGTCGTCGTGTGCCTTACCGAGTGAGCTTGCGCTGATTGTGATGTTCTTAAGACCCATCTTCTGGATCTCCTTCATAACCATGCAAACAACCAAGTCGCCGTCACGGAAATGATGGTGGAAAGAAACTGTCATGCCGTCATGAGCGTTACACTTAACAAGTGCCTCATGAATGTCCTTAACCATCTTGTCGTGGTCATGGTTCATGACAGGTGTGACCATAGGGCCGTACTTGTGGAACGGCTTGCCGTCTTTATAGTAATTTCCCTGGAAGACTTCCTTGCCGGTAATCTCCAGAATCTCTTCAGGAATATCTCTGCCAACTGCATTAATCATAATTAAAGATCCCCCTTATAAACGCCGGATGCCTTTGCAAGCTCGATTGTACGCTTTGCACCGTCATAGAATGCAATGTCGATCATTTTACCGTCAACAGTGAAAACGCCGATTCCGAGTGCCTTCTTGCTGTCAATCTCACGAACAACCTTCTCAGCGAAAATGATATCCTTCTGCTTTGGAGTGAATATCTCGTGAACGATGTCGATCTGACGAGGATTGATGATAGACTTTCCGTCAAAGCCCATAAGGTGGATTGTCTCAACATCCTGGCGGAAGCCTTCCATATTGTTAAGGTCTGTGTAAACTGTATCGAAGCACTGAACACCTGCTGCACGTGCGGCAATAATCATGTTCTGACGGGCGCCCATAAGCTCAACGCCTGTGCCTGTGATGTGTGTCTGAAGATCCTTTGTGTAGTCACCGCCGGAAAGAGCGATACCGAATAAACGATCAGAAGCCTCGCAAATGTCGAGTGCCTTCATGATTCCTCTTGCGGACTCGAGAGCCGCCATGATGAGTGTGCTGCCCTCAGGTCTGCCGAACTGCTTCTCGTCCTCGATGATAGCCTTCTCAACTAACTGAACATCGCCTGCGCTCTCTGTCTTAGGAATACGGATAGCGTCTGCACCGCCTGCTACGGCAGCTCTGATGTCCTCACGCCAGTAAGGTGTGTCAAGACCGTTGATACGGACAACTCTCTCGCATCCGCGGTAGTCGATTGTACGAAGTGCGTGGAAGAGGCTGAAACGTGCAACGTCCTTCTGGTTCTCCGCAACAGCATCCTCGAGATCGAGCATGATTGAATCCGGCTTATAAATATATGGGTCCTTGATGAGTCCCGGCTTCTGAGCGTTAAGGAACATCATCGTGCGGCGAAGTCTTTTTTTGTTTGGATTAGTCATTGATAGCGCCTCCCCACGGAAGATTCTCGTACTGCTCTACAGAACGGAAAACCGCTCCCTCGATACGAGCCTTAAGTGTGCAGTCAAGTGCACCCTTGTCGACAATATTAATGTTTACGTTTTCCACACCGAGATTTTTAAGTGTCTCATAAGTGACCTTGCGGATCTGATTACCGTACTGATTGATAACCGAGCTGTCTAAAGAGAACTCGATTCCGCCGTCATTCGGTTCTACCGTGACCATGCAATCGCTGGATTCAAGCGTGCCTGCTGTGGCTGCTTTTTTAAGTTCCATGCGTATTTCCTCCTTCAGGTTAGCCGTGCAATTTTACTTGAGGGTTTCTTCTTTTCCCCTCGTTTTGAATACATTATGAACGCACAATCTTACAAAAACCATATCGCTAACCTTAATATTTATTAAGACAAAATATTTGATTGCTGACGCTTTTTTGAGAAAGTGTTCCGATTTTTCCTTAACAACAGGAGCACATATATCTTCACATTCTTTTCAAAGCTTGTTAAATTTATGACTTTAAGCTATACTGATATAGAGATATTTATTGAATTAACACGGAGGTTAAAATGAACGAAAATTCTTCCGCAAAAGCTTCAAGCGGAATTAAAAAAATACTCGCCCTGCCCTTGCTTGTCATAGCGGCTTCAGCACTTACGCTTCTCGGACAGCTTCTCGGTCAATTCACCGTGATTATCCAGAGGCTCATCCCCTCGCTCAAGAGTAACGACATTTGGATAACGGGCAAAATGTATCTCGAGTTTCTCGGAATCTGGATATTATGCATGATTGTATTTGCCGTAATCCGCAAAAACCGACCGCTTTTCGGTGCACTCGGAAATAAGGTGCACGGCAACACACCGAAATATATGCTCCTCGGACTTGGCATAGGGTTCGGTATGAACGCTTTCTGTGCGGTTGTCGCTCTTATAAAGGGAGACATACACATTTACTACAATTCCTTTAATCCCTTTGTACTTCTTTACCTGTTTATTGTCATTCTGATACAGTCCTCAGCAGAAGAGCTTGTGTGCAGATGTTACCTTTACCAACGCCTTATGCGCACCTATCATTCTCCGCTTCTTGCGATCATCACAAACTCCTTGCTTTTCGGAGCCATGCACCTTTTAAACCCCAATGTTTCCGTTTGGGGAATAGTAAGTATTTTACTGAGCGGAGTTCTCTTCTCGCTTTGCATATATTATTTTGACAGCTTTTGGTGCTGTGCGATGATGCATACCGCATGGAACTTCACGCAAAACATTATTTTCGGACTTCCGAACAGCGGCAACGTAGTCCCCTACTCCATATTCAAGCTTGATGCGGGAAATGCGGTAAAAAGCTTTGCATATGACCCCGGATTCGGCATTGAAGGCACCGTTCTTTCATGTGCCATTCAGGCTGCAGTTATCGTAGCTATTATCCTTTTGGGAAAAAAACACGGCACAAAGCCGACTGACATTTGGGAGGAAAATTCTTCCGAAATTTCATAACTATTCATGAGTACAAGATTCTAAATAAATCTCTTTCTCAGAGCAAAATCCCGTCGAATCGTTTTTTCGAGCCGACGGGGTTTTGTTTGTTCTGTTTTAAGGCAAGAAAAAAGTGTTCTTAACTTTTCAGCTAAGAACACTTGATGTGGTTGCGGGGGCAGGATTTGAACCATACGACCTTCGGGTTATGAGCCCGACGAGCTACCGAGCTGCTCCACCCCGCGATATTTATTTTAATCGGTATTCCCGATTGCTCATTTATAATACCACAACATTATGATACTGTCAAGCGTTTTTTGAAATTTTTTAGAATATTTTTGGGCGAAGTCGATATTTAATCCTCAAAAACGGCTTAACTATCGGAAAAATCCGACTTATTTTTTTCTGAAAATTTTTATGCAAATCAGCATTAGCATGACACACATTGCCGCCATAAATACGATTATGATGACTGCGGGAAGTCTGTCACCCACTATCGTAAGTCTCGAATCGGCATTATATTCACCGAGAATTTCCGGTTCGATGTATTCTTTTGAGCTCTCGCTCTTCTCTTTCGAGCTTTTCGATGATGCAGAGTCCTTTTCCCCTCTTGTAACGGAAACGACATAGATATTCTTGCTTTTTCCGTCTGCCGACTTAACTGTTATCTTGAAATCAACTGTAGAGCCGCCCTTGCCGAGCGTTGTGCGGTTTATGGTGTAAGATACGCCCTCGCTT
>CAVBOS010000172.1:0-4157 GCA_963597005.1 Lachnospiraceae bacterium | reverse complement strand
CTCAAATACTCTGTGCTGGAACTCGTCAACGCTCACCATATACGGAATTACCTTTAGTGCGTCTGCCAAATGAGACTTGCGGTACTTATCGGGATCGGCAAAAAACTTATCCATCCACGGGTAAGTGAAAAACTCCATCGACATTGAGTGAATTTCGCTTATCTCTGCTGTTGACCACGTCATGCTCAAAAGCGGAACATATTTACATGAGGAATAAGCCTGGAATGCGTGGCCCGCCTCATGCGTCAACACGTCGACATCGGCGCTTGTACCGTTGAAATTTGAGAAAATGAACGGTGCTTTATATTTCGGTAAAAATGTGCAGTATCCGCCCATATGTTTTCCCGGCTTAGACTCAAGGTCAAAAAGCTCATGCTCGCACATAAAATCGAAAAATTCACCCGTCTGTGCGTTCATCTCGCTGTACATCTGCTTAGCCTTTGCGACCTTCTCGGCTGTTGTTCCCTCGGGATTTGCATTGCCTGTCGGCGAAGTGAGCTGCTCGTCATAGTAATGAAGCTTATCGACACCGATAGTCTTTCTCTGCTCCTCAAAAAGCTTTGCAACCGCAGGTGTGATATATTTTCTGACATTCTCACGGAATTTTGCCACGTCTTCCGCAGTATAGTCATATCTTCCGTTTGCAAGATAGATATACTCGATATAGTTATTAAATCCAAGCTTTTTCGCCATGGAATCACGAACCTTTGTAAGCTTGGAATAGATATCGTCCAGCTTCTCTGAAACACTCTCGTACATATCAGCCCAAGCCTTAAACGCACGAATTCTCTCATCTCGGTCTGTTGACTCCAGATGCTTCAAAAGCCCGTAGAAATTGCACTCCTCGCCGTCAAAATCACATTTGCACTGTGCGGTAATTTTCGAGTACTCCTGAGAAAGCTTAGCCTCCTCCACCTTATCGGGAATTATCTCTGCACTGACAAGCTTCTGACGGACTTCCATATCTTTGATGAAAATCTTTCCGTAAGCACTTGAGAACTTATCCTTATACGGCGAATTCAATATGAGCTCGTCTGCTTCTTTTTCAAGCGGCTCAAGCTCGGGGATATTCTCGTTAAAAAAAGCAACCTCGGCTTCATAGAATTCGTCACGGGTATCGACGGTATTTCTTATCATCGCTACCTCATACATTGTTGAGAGCTCCTCTGTCGACTTCTGGTAGTCTTCAAAAAGAGTCTTTGCCTCTTTGAAATCCTTTGCGGCTTTAAATTTCTCGATATAAACCTTGATTCCCTCTTTTATTTCAGCAAAATCGGGACGCTTATATTCTATTTCAGAAAATTTAGAAAACATAATTTATACACCTCATAAAAAGAATAATTTGATTTTAGTATGCAATAATCCCTCCCCGTTGTCAAGTAAAAGTCAATCGGAGAGGGATTGTTTTGTACCATAAATTTTTTGTGAAAATATCAGATTTCTCTGTAGTTTCCGAGGAAGGTAAACGACGAGAGCTCCTCGCTTAAGGAAGAAAGAAGTCTCAAAACATCTTCGTCACGGATGTTGCCCTTGAAATCAAGATAAAATTCGTAGTCGAAATCGGAATTTTTAATCGGTCTCGATTCGATTTTTGTGAGGTTAAGTCCTTTTAGTGCAAATCTCTCGAGAACCTGAAAAAGTGAACCCGGAACATTCGGAACATTCAAAATAATGCTTATTTTATCGGCATTCGAGGGGATAACAGGCTCCTTTGAAATCACGGCAAATCTTGTGTTGTTCTTGCTTGCGTCCTGAATTCCGTTCTCGATAATCTCGAGGCCGTATTTTTCGGCGGCAATCTCGGAGCAAATCGCACCGACAGAAGTATCGTCACTTTCGGCAACAAATTTTGCAGCAGCAGCTGTATTGGAGAACTGCACCGCCTTGTAGCCATGTTCGCTAATATAGCCCTTGCACTGTGAAAGTGCCTGAGGGTGAGAATAAACGGTTTTAACCACACTTCCGCTTTTAGCCGCTATGCAGTGCTTAACGGAAACATTCACCGCACCGACAATATAGTAGCGGTACTTCATGATAAGCGAATAAACCTCGGCAACAGAACCAACGGCAGAATTTTCGACAGGAACTACGCCATAATCGGCATTTCCGCTTTCAAGTGCCTCAAAGACATCGGCAAACTGCGGACAGAAATTGATGTCGGCATCTTTTCCGAAGAAATCAACAGCCGCCTTATTTGAATATGCGCCCTCGACACCCTGACAAATGATTCTCTTTGAATTATCGGTGCTTTCACACGCACCCGAAACAAGCTTTCTGAACGCATTATCGGTATTTTCGTCCGTGAATTTGTGCTGATATTCTCTTGAGATGCTCATAATCGAAGCGTACAAATCAGCCGCACTCGAGCCGAACTCCTCGCCCGCCTCTTCTCTCACACGGTCGAGAATGATTTTTTCTCGCTCGGGGTTGAGTACGGGAATATTGTTGGCAATTTTGATGTCGGCTACCTTTTTTGAACACTTCATTCTTGCTATAAAAAGCGGCAGAAGCTGTTTATCTATCGCATCAATTTCTTCACGTACGGGAGCTAAAAGCTCACCGAAGCTCTTTTTGTTTTCCATACTCCACCTCTTTATAAATTATAAACAAAGCTCGCCCAAAGCGATAGCCATAGCCGATTCGATAACGGGAATTGCCCTCGGAACGATGCACGGGTCGTGTCTTCCCGTGATAACAAGCTTATCGTTCTTGCCCGTCTCAAGGTTCACGGTGTTCTGTTCAAGTCCGATTGACGGGGTCGGCTTCACGGCACATCTGAAAACTATCGGCATACCGTTTGTAATTCCGCCGAGGATACCGCCGCAGTTATTTGTTCTCGTTTTGATTTTTCCGTTTTCGTCATAGTAGAATTCATCGTTATTTTCGCTTCCAAACATATCGGCAACCGAAAAACCTGCTCCGAACTCTATTCCCTTTACTGCGGGGACACCGAAAACACAGCCTGAAATCAAATTTTCCACTCCGCCGAACATCGGATCTCCGAGGCCTGCGGGAACACCGACAGCGGCACATTCGATTATTCCGCCGACGCTGTCCTCTTTGATTCTTGCATTCTCGACTGCCTCATACATTTTTTCTTTTGCTTCCGCCGATATAACGGAGAAATATTCACGATTGAGAGAATTAAGCTCATCCTCATTCACATCGGTGAGACTGAAAGCCGTGTCGCTCACTCCGCCGATTCTTGCGGCATGAGCTCCTATTACTATTCCCTTTTTCTCAAGAAGTTGACGGATAAGAGCACCCGCAAAAACAATCGGTGCTGTAAGTCTTCCCGAAAAATGTCCGCCGCCTCTGATGTCGTTCGAAGCATTGTATCGAAGCCAAGCAGTATAGTCCGAATGGCCCGGTCTCGGTCTTATTTTCAAATTAGAATAGTCCTTTGAACGCTGGTTTGTATTATAGATAACAGCGCAAAGAGGTGCGCCAGTCAAAACGCCGTCCAAAAGTCCCGAGAGAACATGTGGCTCGTCAGCCTCTTTCTCTGAGTAGCCGTTTTGTCCTGTCCCGGTGCACGGCGCTTCATCTGGACAAGTATCTCGTCCATGTCGATTTTCTCTCCTGCGGGAAGTCCCTCAATGTTTACGCCGATTGCCTCGGTGTGACTTCCTCCGAAAACGGAAATCTTAATTTTATTACCCCATGTCGATGACACTTGCTTTACCTCCGAGTCCCTTGAAATCTTTATAGAAATACGGGTACGATTTATTTATGCTCAGTGGATGACTGACGAAAATCTCACCCTTTGCAACGGCAGAAAGGCAAGCGCCCGTCATAACGATTCTGTGGTCATTATAGCCGTTTATTTCACCGCCTGTCAACTTTTCCACGCCGTGTATGACTAAGCCGTCTGCTTTTTCCTCAAGCTTTCCGCCCACAGAGGAAAACTCCTCGCAGATTGCTTTCAATCGGTCGCACTCCTTGATGCGAAGTCTTGCCGCACCGCTTATCTTGCTTATTCCGTCGGCAAGCGTCAGAACAGCACTGATTGCTGGCACTGCATCGGGAATATCGCTTGCGTTGAAGCTTACCGCCTTCAAGCCGAGATGCGGCTTATCTGCATGCGGATTTCTCACAAAGAGATTTCCGTCAATATAGCTTATATCAAGACCGATTTTTTTGTATATATCCAAAAT
>CAVBOS010000171.1:0-4200 GCA_963597005.1 Lachnospiraceae bacterium | reverse complement strand
CGGTTTACGGTCTCCCCGAGCTTTTCAGAGAGTACATAAAGGGAAAAACAATCGTTGCAAACCCGGGCTGTTACACAACGGCAGTTCCGCTTGCACTTGTTCCGGCTCTCAAGGCGGGACTTATAAGCAGTGAGGGAATCATCGCAGACTGCAAATCGGGCGTCACAGGCGCCGGCAGAAAGCCGACTCAGGGCAATCACTACCCCGACCTCAACGAGGGCTTCTATGCTTACAAGGTTGCCAACCACCGCCACGGCCCCGAGATTAATCAGACTCTCTCCAAGGTCACCGGCGAGGACGTCAAGGTCACCTTCGTCCCCCACCTTCTCCCCGTAAACCGAGGCATTCTCGCAACATGCTATGCAAAGATGAACGAGAACGTGACAGAGGAAATGTTCTGGAACGCATATCACGAGGCTTATGACAACGAATTTTTCGTCAGACTTCTCCCAAAGGGAAAGTGTGCCGACATTCACAATATAAAGTACACAAACTGCTGTGACGTTTCCCTCTTCTTCGACTGGGAAAACCACCTTTTCATTGCAATCAGCGCAATCGACAATATGGTTAAGGGTGCGGCAGGTCAGGCTGTTCAGAACATGAACATAATCTTCGGCCTTGACGAAAAAACAGGCCTCGATTTCGTTCCGCCTGCATTCTGATTAAGAATTCTGTCTGAGAAAGAGAGTTTAAAATGGAAATTATCAAAGGCGGCGTAACAGCCGCACAGGGCTTCTCGGCTTCAAGCTGTGAGGCAAATATAAAATATGTCGGCAGAACCGACATGGCTATGGTCTATTCCGAAAAGCCGTGCGTAAGCGCAGGAACATTCACTTCAAACGTAGTCAAGGCGGCTTGCGTTCAGTGGGATATGCAGATTGTAAAATCAGGCGAACCCATGCACGCAGTAGTCGTAAACTCAGGTATTGCAAATGCTTGCACGGGCAAAGAGGGCTTCGATGCCTGTGAGGCTACCGCAAAAGCCGTTGAAAATGCTTTGGGCGTTCCATATACGGGCGTTGCCGTTGCATCAACAGGCGTTATCGGTATGCAGCTACCCGTCGAAAAGCTGGTAAACGGAGTCAACATGATGTCAAAGACACTTGACGGCTCATTAGAGGCAGGCACAGCCGCTTCTCACGCAATCATGACAACAGATACCGTCAACAAGGAATATGCGGTTACATTCGAACTTGACGGCAAGAAGGTCACCCTCGGCGGCATGAGCAAGGGTTCCGGTATGATTCACCCGAATATGTGCACCATGCTCGGCTTCCTCACAAGTGACGTTGCCATCAGCAAGGAAATGGCTCAGAAGGCTCTTTCCGCTGTCATCAAGGACACCTTCAATATGATTACCGTTGACGGCGACACATCAACCAACGATACTCTTCTCTTCATGGCTAACGGTCTTGCAGAGAATAATGAAATCGTATCCGAGGGCGAAAGCTACGATAAATTCTACGAGGCACTTTTCACCGTTTGCCGCTATCTTGCAAGAAGAATGGCAAGCGACGGCGAGGGCGCAACAAAGCTTTTCGAGGCTCATGTAGTGAACGCCAAGACAAAGGACGACGCAAGAACTCTTGCAAGAAGCATTGTTGGCTCAAACCTCTCCAAAGCAGCTATTTTCGGCTGTGACGCAAACTTCGGAAGATTCCTCTGTGCAATGGGATATTCGGGTGCACAGTTTGACCAAGAGGATGTCGAGCTCTTCTACGAGAGCAAAGCTGGCAGACTCGAGGTATTCGACCACGGTGTTCCGCTTGATTTTGACGAAGACTATGCACTCAAAATCATGAAAGAGGACGAAGTTACCGTTTATGTCGATATGCACGAGGGAAATGAAGAGGCAATGGCATTCGGCTGTGACCTCACATATGATTACGTCAAGATAAACGGAGAATACAGAAGCTAAAAGCTGCGAGGGTAAAAATGAATTCAAGCATCACAAATTCGGACAGAGCTCACATTTTGGTTCAGGCTCTTCCCTACATCAAGAAATATACAGGCGAAACCATCGTAGTAAAATACGGCGGAAACGCTATGATTAACGAGGAGCTCAAGGACGCTGTCATCAAGGATATCATCCTTATGCAGACAGTCGGAATCAATGTTATTTTGGTTCATGGCGGCGGCCCCGAAATTAACTCCATGCTCAAAAAAATCAACAAGGAATCCAAGTTCGTCAACGGAATGAGATACACCGACCAGGAGACCATGGATATCGTCCAGCAGGTTCTCGCAGGTAAGGTCAACAAAGACCTCGTTCAGCTCATCGAGTCCAACGGCGGAAAAGCAGTCGGACTTTGCGGAACAGACGGCTCTCTCCTCAAGGCAGACAAGCTTTCTGACGATTTGGGCTTTGTCGGTGAGATAAGAGAAGTTAACACCGATATTCTCAAAATCAACGCTGACATGGGCTATATCCCCGTTGTCTCGACAATTGCCACAGGCTACCACGGCGAGATGTTCAACATCAACGCAGATGTCGCAGCCGCTAAAATCGCAGAGAAGGTCGGAGCAAGCAAGCTTATCTTAATGACCGATATAAGAGGACTGTTAAGAGACAAGGACGATGAGAGCACACTCATTCCCGTTGTCAAAATTGCAGATGTTGCCAAGCTTAAAAAAGAAGGAATTATTTCAGGCGGTATGATTCCGAAAATCAACTGCTGCGTAGACGCCGTCAGAGGCGGTGTTCACCGTGCTCACATCATAGACGGCAGAGAGCCGCACTCCATTCTTATCGAGCTCTTCACCGATGAAGGTATCGGCACAATGTTCTATTAATTTTTAAAACAAGCTTTTCTGATTTATATCAGATGAAAGGACTTAAAAATGATATACGATAATTTAAAGGCTCAGGACGATGAATATCTTCTTCACGCCTACGGTCGTGCTCCCGTTGCCATAAAGAGCGGCAAGGGCACAATTGCCGAAGATTATGACGGAAAAAAATACATAGATTTCACAGCGGGCATCGGAGTTAATGTTCTCGGCTACTGCCCCGATAACTGGGTTCAGGCTGTTACAAATCAGCTTACCAAGGTTCAGCATGTCTGCAACTATTACATAAACGACAACTGCACCGAGCTTGCCGAGAAGCTTTGCAAGGCATCGGGAATGTCGAGAGTTTTCTTCTGCAACTCAGGTGCTGAGGCTAACGAGTGCGCCATCAAGGTTGCACGTAAGGTCGGCAGTGCCAAAGGTGCTTACAAGATTATCACACTTGTAAACTCTTTCCACGGCAGAACTCTCACCACTCTTGCCGCAACAGGTCAGGATGTGTTCCACAAAACGTTTTTACCTCTCACAGAGGGCTTCATCTATGTCGGCGCAAACGACATAAAGGCACTCGAGGACGCCATAACAGACGATGTCTGCGCTGTCATGCTCGAGGGCGTTCAGGGCGAGGGCGGAGTTATCCCCATGGATACCGAGTACCTCAAGGCCGTCAGAAAGCTCTGTGACGAGAAGAATATCCTCATGATTATGGACGAGGTTCAGACAGGTGTCGGCAGAACGGGATACTTCTATTCCTATCAGGGCGCTGATGTTCTCCCGGACGTCGCAACAAGCGCAAAGGGACTCGCAGGCGGACTTCCGATCGGGGCATGCATGGTATCTGAAAAGTACAAGGATGTTTTCGTTCCGAGCGACAACGGCTCAACCTTCGGCGGCAACCCTGTTGTTTGTGCAGGCGGAGTCGAGATAGTCAAAACTGTTTCAGATGAGAAATTCCTCGCTTCTGTCAGACGCAAGGGCGAATACTTTGTCGATAAGCTCTCTCAAATGAAAAATGTCAGCTACACCCGCGGCAAGGGCCTTATCCTCGGAATCAAAGTCAAGGGCGATATGGACGCTCACACAATCATGGAGAAGTGCATCGAAAAGGGACTGCTCATCTTAACCGCAAAGGGCGATGTTTGCCGTTTCCTCCCTCCGCTTAACATTACCTACGATGAAATTGACGCAGGTCTCAAGATTTTTGAAGAGGTTATCGGCGGATAAGCTTAATCACTTCTGAAAAAACACAAAACGAAAACGGTACGCTCCGATATGAGCGTACCGTTTATTTGTTACATTGAAGAATGCTTAAAAGACAAAATAAAAACAGCCAACCTATTGGTTGACTGCTTAGGTGTTGGCAAAAACCTATTGTCCCGGGCCGTTGCCAGCCGAGTATCGTCGGCGCGA
>CAVBOS010000170.1:0-4236 GCA_963597005.1 Lachnospiraceae bacterium | reverse complement strand
GCGTTATCATGGGTGCTAACATCGGTACGACTGTTACATCTTGGATTTTGTCGCTCAGCGGACTCAGCGGAGACAATTTCTTTATCAATATGCTAAAGCCGAGCTCCTTTTCACCTGTTCTTGCACTTATCGGTGTAGTTCTCACCATGACAAGCAAGGACGGAAGCAAAAAGAAGATTGTCGGAAACATTCTTCTCGGCTTTGCGGTTCTTATGTTCGGAATGGAGACCATGAGTGACAGCGTATCGCCGCTCAAGGATGATCCCCGTTTCACCAATTTGCTTCTCAAGTTCTCAAATCCGATTCTCGGAATGATCGCCGGTACTGTTTTGACAGCCGTCATTCAGTCCTCGTCGGCTTCTGTCGGTATTCTTCAGGCACTTTGCATCACAGGTGTTGTTAAATATTCGACTGCACTTCCGATTATCATGGGTCAGAACATCGGTACATGTATCACAGCCATGCTTTCCGCTATCGGAGCAAACAAGAACGCTAAAAGAGCGGCATTTATTCACCTTTACTTCAATCTTATCGGAACAATTGTGTTCATGGCTATATTCTATGCACTGAACAGCTTCATGGATTTTGCGTTCCTGAATGAGACTGCCGGAGCAGCGGGCATCGCGGTTATCCACAGCATATTCAATATCGCATGTGCGATTTGCTGGTTCCCGTTCTCTGATTTGCTCGTTAAGCTTGCAACTCTCACAGTCAAAGACAAGGCGGACGACAAGGAGAGCGACGGCACACCGAAGAGTCTTGCCGCACTCGACGAGCGTTTTCTTGAGACGCCTGCCGTTGCTATGCAGCTTTGCAAGAATGCGGTCATTGATATGTCCAAGTTCTCACAGGAGGCTATCGTGCTTGCAATGGAGGCAATGAAGGATTACTCCAAGGAAAAGGCGGATAAGGTCATAAGACTCGAACAGCTTGTAGACAGCTATGAAGATAAATTAAGCTCTTATCTCGTCAAGCTTTCGGGCCGTGAGCTCAACACTCAGGACAGCCACCTTCTTTCAATTCTTCTTCATTCGATAAGCGACTTCGAAAGAATTTCCGACCATGCGATTAACCTTACATATTCCGCAGAGAGCATGTCCGAGAACGGCTTGGCTCTCACCGATAAGGGTATGGAGGAATTAAGAATACTCAGCAAGGCTGTTTACGATATTGTTTCCATGACAACAGACGCTTTCGATACGCTCAACTCGAAAGAGGCTGGGGATATCGAGCCGTTCGAGGAGGTTATTGATGACCTCGTGCTTGAAATCAAGCAGAGACATGTCGCAAGACTTAGAAACGGAAAGTGCTCCACCGAGGCGGGACTTGTCCTTGAGGATATTCTTACTAACTACGAGAGAGTTTCCGATCACTGCAAGAACATTGCTGTTGCACTCATTGAGATTCCTGCAGACATCATGGATATGCATCAGTTTGACGCAACAATCAAGAACAGTGACCCAAGCTTTAAGGAGAGCTACAGAAAGCTTAAGAACGCCTACATTCTGCCATAACGAAAAGAGGAATTATTATGGCATTAGTATATATAGTTGAGGATGACACCAGTATAAGAGAGATCGAAGAGATTGCGCTGAAAAACAGCAATTATACGGTTCAGTCCTTTGACCGTGCAAGCACATTCTATAAAAGACTTGATGAGGTTGTCCCTGACCTTGTTCTTCTCGATATAATGCTTCCCGATGAGGACGGCTACGAGATAATCAAGAAGATGAGGGAGGACTTCAAGACGAGAAATATACCCGTCATAATGGTCACGGCAAAGTCGACCGAGATGGATATGGTAAAGGGTCTTGACGAGGGTGCCGATGACTATATAAGAAAACCGTTCTCCGTTCTTGAACTTCTCTCACGTGTCCGCTCGATTATGAGAAGAAGTGCAAGAGAAGAAACAAGACAGCTTAGCGTAGGCGGTATTATTCTCGACCGTGACCGCCACTGCGTTAGGGTGGACGACAAAAATATCGTTCTCACACTCAAGGAATATGAGCTTCTAAGATACCTCATGCAGAACAAAAACATAGTTCTCTCAAGAGACGCCATCATGCGTGCAGTGTGGGGCTTGGACTTTGAGGGTGAGTCACGTTCGGTTGATATGCATATCAAAACAATACGTCAGAAGCTTGGCGACATGGGTTCTTGCATCAAGACCGTTCGTGGTATAGGCTATTCAATAACAGCCGACTAATAAATATTGTAACAAAATGATACCGCAGCTTGCTAAACGGCAATGCTTTGTGGTATCATTTTTGCTTGCAAGGAGCTGATTTGATTGAGCAAGAATTATTCCTATTTTTCACACAAGGAGTGTGAATATTTCCCGTGTCACAAGGGGGCGGACGAAAACAATTTCAATTGTCTTTTCTGTTACTGTCCGTTGTATGCGCTCGGAAGAGAGTGCAAAGGTAATTTTGTCTACAAAGAAAACGGAATAAAGGACTGCACAAATTGTCTTTTTCCGCATTTAAGGGAGAATTATGACAAGATAATTTCAAGATACAAAGAAATTCTCGAGAAAATCAAAGACTGAAAATGATTTTGCCGAAAGGAAATTACATATGAATAAAAAAATATGCTTTATATATACAGGCGGAACAATCGGTATGATTGAGAGCGAATCGGGCTACAAGCCGAAAAAAGGCTATCTGCACGATGAGATGCAGAGAATTCCCGACCTTTCCCGTCAGGGTATGCCCGATTGGGATTTGATTGAGTTTGAACCCCTTCTCGATTCATCTAATGTCAGCGCGAAGGAATGGAACAGAATAGGAAGAATAATCGCCGAGAATTATGATAATTACGACGGCTTCGTCATTCTTCACGGAACTGACACCATGGCTTACACCGCATCGGCACTCTCGTTCATGCTCGAGGGACTTTCCAAGCCCGTTGTTTTGACAGGCTCGCAAATTCCAATCGGCGGAATAAGAAGCGACGCCCACGATAATATCATTTCTGCCGCAATAATCGCCGCACAGGGAGTTTGCACGGAGGTTTGCCTTTGTTTCGGCGGAGTTTTGCTAAGAGGAAATCGCAGTACAAAGATTTCCGCAGATGAGATGATAGCTTTCGATTCTCCGAATTATCCGCATCTCGCTACTTTGGGTATCGATATAAGATACAACGATATAGCCATAAAAGCTCCGGGAGAGAACTTCAGCTTCACTCCTCTTGCCGAGCACATTCCGATAGCCGTTCTGAAGGTTTTTCCCGGCATTCAGTTCAGTCTTTTTGAGGGCATAATGACGGAGTCTCTCAAGGGTCTTGTTTTGGAGGCTTTCGGTGCGGGAAATGTTCCCCAGTACGATGAGGCGCTCATTCCCGTTCTTAAGAAAGCTGCCGACAACGGCACGGTCATAGCTGTTTGCACTCAGTGCTTAAGGGGAAGAGCTGTACTGGGAACCTACGAGGTAAGCTCGGGACTTAAAGCGGCGGGAGCCGTGAACGGATCTGACCTTTCTGCCGAGGCTGCCGTCACAAAGCTTTACTATCTTTTCAGCAAGACAAGCGACAAGGAAGAGATCAAGCGTCTTATGGGCACGGATTTGAGAGGAGAAATGACGGTTAATTAAAGAATATGCACAATATTTTTTACCGTTCAAGAAAATAAACTCACCGAATATTCAGAAAAAACCGATAAAAATCACGGTTTTTGACGAAGAAAGGGAAAATCATCCCGAAAGTGTATACCTTGACACCCGTGCACAAAAGTCTTATAATAATTCATACAGTTTTCATTATATTGAACTGTATTATTCAGGGATTAACGCACCCGAATTTTTCTGATTGATTCAATTTGTTTGAATATTAAATTTATTAGAAAAGGAGGTGCCAGAAAATGCCAGTTTATCTTTCTTTTATTCTGATAGTTGTTGCTGCAGCCGCAGTAGGATTTATATCTTATAACCTCGGAATCAAACACCGCAAGCAGATTGCAGAGGCTGCAATCGGTTCGGCGGAAAAGGAAGCCGAGAGAATAGTTAACGATGCTGTTAAGGAAGCAGAAGCAAAGCGCAAGGAATCTGTCCTTGAGGGCAAGGAGGAAGTCCAGAAATTCCGCAACGAAACGGAAAAAGAACTGAACGACCGCCGCAGAGAGGTTCAGCGTCAGGAAAGAAGAGCAGTCCAGAAGGAAGAGAATCTCGACCGCAAGCTTGAGAATCTCGAGAAAAAGGAAGGACAGCTCGACAACAAGCTCAAGAGAGCAGACGAGACACT
>CAVBOS010000169.1:0-4242 GCA_963597005.1 Lachnospiraceae bacterium | reverse complement strand
CTTATTGATAATTTTAATTAGCCCCAAACCTCGTCTGCGATTTCTTTGACAAGAGCAAGCTTTTTCCACTGATCCTCGTCTGTGACAAGATTGCCCTCCTCCGTGGAAGCAAAACCGCACTGTGGGCTAAGTGAAAGCTGTGAAAGCGGAACATACTTTGCCGCCTCATTTATTCTTGCGATAATCTCTTCCTTATTCTCAAGCTTAGCCTCCTTAGATGTGACAAGTCCGAGAACAACTTTCTGCTTGCCGATAAATCTGAGTGGCTCAAATCCACCCGCACGGTCACTGTCATACTCGAGGAAAAATCCGTCTACATTGCAATTACCGAAAAGAATTTCTGCAACAGGCTCATATCCGCCGCTTGAAGACCATGTTGAGCGGAAATTACCGCGGCATATGTGCATTGTGATTGTCATGTCATCAGGCTTAGCCTCAAGAACCTTGTTAAGCACGTAAACATACTTCTTGCCGACCTCGTCCACGTCGATTCCTCTCTCGGCATATGCCTCTCTCTTCTCTTCAGAGCAGAACTCGCCCCACGAGGTATCGTCAAGCTGGAGATAACGGCATCCTGCATCGTAAAAAGCCTTAACCGCTTTCTGGTATGTCTCTGCCAAATCATCAAGAAGAACCTTTTCGTCCTTATACCTTTCAATCGGCTGATAATTTGCCTCACGCACACAGCAAATAAGATGAAGCATAGACGGAGACGGAATGCACTGCTTTGCGACTGCTCCCGTGCCCTCAGTTATGCTGTTAAGAAAAGCAAAGTGCTTTAAAAACGGGTGATCCTCGGGAAAATCGAGCTTATCAACAATTTTGATTGTTTCCGACTTCGGCTGAAATCCCTTGAAAGCAACGGAGAAATGCTCCGACTTTACTTTCTTTACTCCCTCAAGTCCCCAGAGAAAATCCAAATGCCAGAAAGAACGGCGATACTCACCGTCTGTGAAAGCGTGAAGCTTGGCTGTATTTTCTTTCTTGACAAGGCCTTTAATTTCATCATCTTCGATTTTCTTAAGCTCGTCAGCGGAAATTGCTCCGTTTTCAAATTTCTCTCTCGCCTCGTGGACTGCTTCTGTTCTCAAAAAGCTGCCGACTATATCATACTTATAAGGTGCGTTTGTGCTCATATCTTTTTCTTCCTTTCGAAACTTTTCTACTCAGATTTTAATACACTTATGCTCTATTTCAAAATACTGTTTTTGTGCGGTTGTCCATAGTTTAAAGCTATTGTGAGCAAAGAAAAAACGCCGTCACCAAAGTGACAGCGCATATTTTCTGCGTGTGAATTTAAAATTAGAGGTCTACAACTGTGAAGTCGTTCTTCTCATCCTCGCCGAGCTCCTTGAGCTGAGCGACAGCGTTCATAGCTTCTTTTTCGCTTCTGAACTTTCTTGCCTCTTCCTTAACAAAAGTGTTCTCAAAGTATCCCTTTTTCTTGGAGATTGTCTTTACGAAACCGGTCTCTGAGCTAAACTTATTTGTCCAAGCAACAACCTTTGCCATTTTGTTATCCCCTTTCGTGAGATTTATAATTTATAACAATAAATATATGTGGAGCTGGTGAACGGACTCGAACCCCTGACCTGCTGATTACAAATCAGCTGCTCTACCAACTGAGCTACACCAGCGGATGATTAAAATAATGCAATTTTTTGTCTGCGATTTTATCAACCTGCACCTTTATTATAATTGATATGATTTCAAATGCAAGGTTTTGCATAGAAATTCTCTCTTTTACGGTATTTTCTACAATCAAAAAGTTTGAAAAATGTGTATTTTGCCGACAAAAAACGCAAAAAAAGGGATTGGCTTTACCGTTCCAATCCCTGTATAAACTATTTAATTTTATTATCTTAGATTAAACTATACTGTGCATCGGAGTTGCCTCTTCTTGCTATTTCTTAGGTTTTATACTTACCAAAAGTTTTGTATTTTCCGGTGGACTCACTTCATTCATCAAGATTTACGTCCCCTTTCATCTGCCCTAAGGAATAATTTCATCCCGGCTCAGTTTTAATAACCGTAAACACATGGGGTCTTAACTGTTTGGTGGAGTACACCGTCCATGAATTAATTTCAGTATTAAATTTTTAATCATATAAGCTTCTGCCTGAGCTCCTTTGTGTAGGAATTTCTACCGCGCATGTTCTGCCAAACGGGAGAAAAACCAGCTCTGTATTATATTGCCTGTGACTTCTTCTTCTCTTCAAACGCTTCAACATAAAACTCACCTCTGTGGAATACATCAACACGCGTTATCTTGTTCACTGCAAATAAATATTCACTTTTTTCGGCATAGCCTTTAAGCTTTTTACCTGCAGCCTATGAAGCCACCGGTCTCACTCGCTTTCGATAATATATTTGGTTGTGTCGAATTGAAAATTTACCGGTACATTGGACCTACCTCATCGATTTACTTGATTGCATTACCTGCGTAGCTTATAAAAACTTTCATTCTGATCACCTTTTCACTGTAGAATTAAAAGCTTATAGCATAATCATTTCATCGGAGTTAACCTACTTTCTTATTAACGGTTAAAAATAAATTTTAATCTGTAACTAAGAATTAAAAGGTTAGTACATTTCAGTTCTCCTCTTTTGCTTTATACTGATTTAAGATTTCGGATGAAGCTTAACTGTTCATCGGACCTTTCCTCCTTGGAATAATTCTTGCTTAACTAACTTCTTCTGTTAAGCTTTTCTTATTTCCTTTTCTTATCTTGGCTATATTATAACGCCCTTTGTTCGTTTTGTCAACAGTTATTTTCAAGTTTTTTATATTTTTTTATTAAAAAGACACAAAAGACAAAATATGTTACTTTTTCGTTAATTATTCCCTCAGAGCAAATTTAGGTATTGACTTAAAGTGCGGTTATCGTTAAAATAGATGTATCACAAGAAACTAAAGACAAGGAGAATAATCATGAGTGATGAATTTGAAACCGATCTTCTCGTGCTTATGGACGACGAAGGCGTTGAGCACGAGTTTGAGATTGTTGACGAGATAGATACCGACGACAGCCATTACATTGCTCTCATCCCCACAGCTCAGGATCCCCAGAGCCTTGTAGACGATGCAGAGACCTATTATATTTTCGAGGTTGTCGAAGAGGATGGCGAGGAGCAGCTTATGGAGCTCGAGGATGACGAGACCCTCATGAAGGTCGACGCTATCTTCCAGGAGCGTTTCAATGCCGAATATTATGACGACGAAGAGGAATAATCCTCTTTTTCTCAGGTAAATATCAGGAAAAAATTCCTGCCTGATACGCGAACTGCGCACATATAACCCTACACTCAAATTAAAGGGAGCCCGCCTCCGTTTACGGACTGCAGACCTCCCGCCCGGCTTCGGCCGCAAGCGGAAGAAGGGAGCGAGAACTACTCGGGAGGGCACCCACCTGGCTACATAGTAGCAGGTTATTGAGATGCGCATTACGGTCAGGCGGGATTTTTCTATGCTTTTAAGGCTTCTTCTTGATTGAAGAAGCCTTTTGTGTTATTATTACTTTAACTCACTAAAGCATAAACAACAAAGGAAAGAAGGAATTATTATGACACTCGGATTCATCGGATGCGGAAATATGGCAAGCGCAATGATAAGCGGAATTATCGCATCAGGCAAGGTTTCTGCTGAAAATATCATCGCAAGCAATAAAAGCGACTCTTCTCTTGAGAGAACGGCAAAGCTTGGAATAAAAACAACAAAAGATAATAAGCTCGTCGCAAAGAGCGATGTCGTGTTCCTCACGGTAAAGCCGCAATTTTACGCTGAAGTCATCGAAGAAATAAAAGACGAAATAAGCGAAAACGCTATCATAGTCACGGTTGCCCCCGGATGGACTATTAAAAGAATAAGCGAAGCATTCGGGAAAAATGTCAAAGTTATTCGCTCCATGCCGAATACACCCGCAAAGGTGTCGGAAGGAATGAGCGAGATCTGCGCAGCAGAAAATATAAGCGAAAATGAGCTTGCAGAAATAAAAGCACTGTATGAAAGCTTCGGTAGATGCGTGGTGCTTCCAGAAAGATTAATGGATGCAGCGTCAACCGTAGCAGGATGCTCCCCCGCCTTTGTTTATATGTTCATCGAGGCATTGGGAGACGCAGGAGTGCGAGAGGGACTGCCGAGAGCACAGGCGTATGAGCTTGCCGCACAGTCGGTGCTGGGAAGTGCAAAAATGGTAATTGAAACGGGACTTCACCCGGGAGTGCTGAAGGATCAGGTAACAT
>CAVBOS010000168.1:0-4273 GCA_963597005.1 Lachnospiraceae bacterium | reverse complement strand
AAGTATCTCTTAGGTTCTGAGGAGGTTGAGCCGGGCGACGGCTGGAACCACGGCGAGTATCTTCAGGCAATGACGGACGACCCGACACTCAATCCTGCCGCCATAGGTCAGGTTGTAGCGGATTCTTATCTTGACTACTACATTGCATGGCGTGTCAATACTCATGATATGCTCGATTATGATGTGCAGTTCTCTGTTATCGACATCAATGCGGCGGAGGATACATATAATTCCTACTGCGAATTGAACTCCGTGATTCTCGAGGATGCCGTTAAGGATATCAGCGTTCTTTCCACAGTCGGTGCGGCGGCTGACAATTCGACAAGATTTGCCGAGAACGCATACAGAGTTTGCAACACGATAGACCTTGCAAACTACATGACTTCACTCTCCGAGTACTATCCGAACGAGTGCCAGAAGGTTCTCGATAACCTTGACAGAGCGGTTCTCTATCACCGTGAAAGCGGCTATCTCTCTGATTCCGAGGGTATCAGCATTTATATGCCCGTTTATGTCGGCGGCGTGGGCGGCATGCAGTACTTCTTAAAGTATATCAACTCAGTATGTGACGACGACGCTACAAACGCACTTTATTACTACAAGATTGCGGGTTGCCTTAATGACGAATATCAGTCCTTTGCGACAGAAAAGGGATTCGGTACGGCGGCGGTTATCGATACCACAGAGCTCAAGAGATTCACTCATAACGAAATCACACTCGGCGAAAACGGCTTTAGCATTACTCTCACGGACGGACAGAAGACAAATGCCCAGAAAGCTAATGTCGAGCTTGGAAAGTACGATGAGGACGAGGGCACAATCACTTATTACGGCGAGGGAGTGAACGCAAGCATTGGTGATGACGGAGTAGTGAACACAGACTTTGACGGAAAGTGGATTACAATCAACGGTCAGCCGCTTTACACGGAGATTGTCTCCGAGACTGACAGTGCCGTTTCTTACAGATGCCCTGTCGAGATTAACTACAACGATTGCTATCTTCTCGTTTCCTATGACAAGACTACGGGCGAGGCAAGCATTAACGGTGCAACCAAGCTTACCAATGATGAAGACGCTTCTTCCGCATATGTTTCCGCAAAGCAGAATATCGAGCTTAAGGGCGGCGACCAGATTATTCCCGTGTACGATGTTTACAGCGGTGAGGACGGAAGCGTGACAAAGCTTGAGGGCGACATCGTGGTTTACGGTAAGCTCACAAAGGTTGAGATGAGCGCAGTTTCTGACGGAGAATATCTCAACACGGTAGTTCTTACGGACATCCGTGGCGACAAGTACTATTCCGGTGTTGTCGAGCAGAGCATAAGCGGCGGCAATGTCAAGGATCAGTTTGTCAATGAGGACTTTGTGGGAAGCTCGTATTGATGAAAATCCGAACGCTTACAAAAATAAATAATTAAATCAAATGTGGGGAGCAAGACTTTGTTCCTCACATTATTTTCGTGTCAGCTTATCTTAGAATACCTAAAAGAGGGATATTTGTTTTACTGCTCTATACTATTATTACACCGATAAAGTAATTTGTGAAAAGCATCGCTTTAAATGCCTTGACAAAAGCGGTACAGAGTTTTAATATGTGTATATACTATAAAATATATCTAAAGCATATATTTTAGAATCGGAGGGTACAACATGAGCAAGAGAATTGCGGCGATTTTACTAAGTGCTTTGATGGCTCTTAGCACTATGCCGACTGCGTTTGCGGAAGAAGCAGAAGCGAACACCGAAACAGAAAGCTCCGTTATAGAAGAGCTTTCTGAACAAGAGGCTGAGCCTACACCTGAGCCGACCTTAGAACCGACAGTCGAGCCGACTTTAGAACCCACGGCAGAACCTACTGTAGAACCGACAATCGAACCGACAATCGAGCCGATTGTAACACCTGAGCCGACGGATGAGCCGAGCGACGAAAGCGTAGAAGTAGGCGAAGACGAGGAAGAAACCGACCGTCAGTCTGATGCCGAAGCAATATCAAATGTCAGCGAGTCGGGCACCTGCGGTGACGGTTTGACCTGGACAATTGACGATAACTATGTACTTACAATCAGCGGCAACGGCGCAATGGACACGAGCGGAAGCTATAATGAATATTACTTTGTGAGTGCCGTAATTGAAGAGGGCGTCACCTCGATAAGCGATTCGGCTTTTGAGGGTAACAATAATTTATCGAGCGTGAGCATTCCCGGTAGCGTGACTTCAATAGGAAAGTATGCATTTAAGAATTGCAGTAATTTAGATAGCGTGAACATTCCCGACAGCGTCACTTCGCTTGGAGTTTCCGTGTTCTACGGTTGCGAGAGTCTTGAAAGCGTGAGCATACCTGACGGTGTGATTTCGATAGAAAAATTTGCATTCTTTAATTGCACAAATCTCACAAGCGTAAGTATTCCGGAGAGCGTGGAGTCAATAGGGGACGCTTCGTTCTACGGTTGTGAAAGTTTAACAAGTATAAATATTCCCGAGGGTGTGACATCCATAGGAACTTATGCATTCAATGCCTGCGAGAGCCTCACGAGCATTTCTATCCCTGACAGCGTGACTGAAATCGGTAATTATGCGTTTATCAACTGCAAGGGCTTGAAAACTGTTACTATATCCGACAATGTCAGTTATATCGGCAATTCCGCATTTTACGGCTGCGAAAGCCTTGAAAGCTTTACATTTCCTAGCGGTATTTCGGTTATCGGAGACAATATGTTCCACGACTGCACGAGTCTCAAAAGCGTTGAAATCCCCGACAGCGTGTCTATAATCGGAAATTTCGCATTTTTTAATTGCAGCAGTTTATCAAGCATTGAAATCCCTGACGGTGTCAAAACTATCGGAGACAGAGCTTTTTACAGTTGTAAAAGCTTGACAAGCATAAAAATCCCTGACGGAATAACTTCTGTCGGAGACAATATGTTCTACGGCTGTGAGAGCCTCACGAGCGTTGAAATCCCTAACAGCGTAACTTCTATCGGTAATAATGCGTTTTACGAGTGCAACAGCCTTAAAAGCGTTATAATTCCTGACAGCGTGACTTATGTCGGTGATTACGCATTTTTCAGTTGCGATAATCTTAAAGACCTTAAAATCGGAAACAGCGTTGAAACGATTGGCGAACATGCATTCACCGCTTGCCTCAGCCTCACAAGCGTTATAATTCCCGACAGCGTAATCACGATAAGAGCTTATGCGTTTGCGACTTGCGGAGGTTCTGCAGGTGGTACAAGAACGGGTATAACAAGCTTAAAAATCGGAAAAAACGTCAAAACAATAGGAGATTATGCGTTTTTTTGCGATTACAGTTTAACAAGCGTAACAATCCCTGACAGTGTGACCTCAATAGGAGACGGTGCGTTCGCACAGTGCTTTGGTATGACGAGCATCACAATTCCGAAGAGCGTTACTTCTATCGGATATAAGGCGTTCACAATTTGCAGAAAATTAAACACGATTAATTATGTCGGAACAAAAGAAAACTGGAACAGCATAAACAAAGACCAGATTTTCGAAGATGGTCAAACTGAACCGAATATTGTCTTTTCGTGCAATTGCAAGTCCGGTCACAGCTACAAGGTGACTAAAAAGGCAAAAGCCGCAACCTGTACCGCAAGCGGAAATACGGAAGAAAAATACTGCACGGTTTGCGGTTATAAGGTGGCTTCAAAGACAATCAAAGCGACAGGTCACAAGAACACTTCGACTGTAGTCGCCGCTACGACAAGTGCAAACGGTAAAATAACCACAAAATGCACGGTCTGCGGAACTGTTTCCAAGACGAGCACAATCTATAAAATCAGCGAGGTTAAGCTTAACTATACAAAATTTGCTTACACAGGTGCTACGAAAACTCCTGTCGTAACCATAAAGAACAGCAAGGGAACAGTGCTTAAAAACGGCACGGATTACACGGTGACTTATCCCTCTAAGCGAGTGAATGTCGGAAGATACACGGTTAAGGTTACCTTCAAGGGCAACTACAAGGGCACGAAAAATCTTTCATTTGACATTGTGCCAAAGGCAACGACAATCAAGAAAATTGCGAACTATTCAACCAGCTTCAGAGTATACTGGAACACTCAAAAGACGGGGACAAACGGCTATTTAATCAGATATTCAAAGAATAGCAGTATGTCAAATTCAACATACAGATATGTTACGAATAATTCGACATCAAGCCTCAAGGTTTCGGGACTTTCAAGAAAGACAACCTACTACGTGCAGATAAGAACCTACAAGACCGTTACGATTAACGGAAAGAGCACCAAGA
>CAVBOS010000167.1:0-4275 GCA_963597005.1 Lachnospiraceae bacterium | reverse complement strand
ACTGTAATGGGATTATCCCAACAATCTGTAGCGGTACTGTCAAGCGTTAAGCCGATACTCGTGGCATATTCTTTGGCAAAGCTTATCTGTCCGTCAATGTCTATGCTGGGCTTCGGCTGTTCTGTAGGCTTAGGTGCTTCGGTATCCTTTGAACTTTCTGTAGTCGGCTGTGGAGTTTCTTTCTCCGTGCTTTGTGATGTTGCAGTTTGCTTTGTGCTTTCAGGCTCTGCACAGCTAACGGATTGATTACTCTTGGTACTTCCTGTGGATTTCGGAATATCTGTCTTTTCTTTTTCGACATCATCCGACACATTTCCACATTTTTCTTCTGCCTCAGCTACCTTTTCCACAATCTCTGTATCCTTGGAATTAGCCTCGTTAATAACTTCATCGGTTTCATCCTTGGTGACTTCATCTTTGGCTACTTCGGTTTCGGTAGCGGTATCTTCACTACTTGCCGATAAAGAAGATGTGATGCTTTCTGTAGCCTTTTCATCTGCCGTTTTCTTATCAGCCTGACAACCGACAAGAAGCAGCAGAGCCATCACACACGCTCCTGCAATCAACATTTTCTTTGACATAATCATCACGCTCCTTTGCCCTTATCGTAGGATAAAACCAGCCGAAAAACAAAGGTGCGATTTTGTGGTTAATTTTCCATCTTAGCAAACACCTCCTTCACATTGCCATTATGCGATTTCCCTTTGAGATAGATATACTTAATAGAGATAGATATATATTGGGAGATAGAATATATATTATTTTCGGTAAGTAACTGTATAGTCTTAGAGGTAGGGGTGTGGGGAAGGGGACTTTTGCAAACGGCTATCTGCTGTCACGCTCTGCACGGTTACGCAGATACTTGTTGTAATGCTCCAGTGCCTTGCACACAAAGTCCTCCGTCTGGCTTATCGGAATATTCTTCGGGATAAGCTGACGCACCCTGTCGCCCCTTAGGACTATTTTCTCTTTCTGGTTCGGTTTTTCCTCCGACATAATGGCTTTGATTGCTTCCGTTGTGAGATTTCCCTCTTCAAAGAATTTCCTCATTCGGATAGTCTGGTCATGAGACGGTGTAGCGTCGTTTAGGTCGATTTCATCAACCACATCACGCTGACAATCTTCATCGAGGTAGGAAAGTTCCACCGCAGGACGCATTTTAATCTTGCCCTCATCGACAAACTCAAGAAGCTCAGGGACAAGGTTTGTAAGGCGAATATATCTTTTAATCTGAGAAGCACTATCGCCTGTTTCTTCTGACAAAACATTGTTAGAACGCATTCCAGTCAACTTCGGTCCCAGTGGGTCCGAAGTTAAATCTGTTCTCTCTCCCTGTCTTTTCATTGCATCCAATCGCATTTTGTAAGCAAATGCCTTTTCACTTGGAAGTATCTGCGACCTTTGATAATTACTTTCAACCATCAAAATAGTGGCTTCATCTCTGTTTAGGTCTACAACCTCACATCGCAGTGTTTCAAAGCCGGCAAGCTCACAAGCTCTCTTTCTTCTGTGACCGGATACAAGCTCATATCTGCCGTCTTCCTTCTGTCTTACTGTAGCCGCAGTGATTACTCCCCGTTCCTTGATACTCTCAACAAGCTGAAACATATCCTCATCATCCCTTACCTTAAACGGATGGTCTGGGAAATCGTCAATCAGCTCAAGCGGAATATCTCGGATTTTAGCAAGCTTTGCTTCATCTCTCTGTGCCTGAGTGGTAAATAAATCATCGAGCTTCGTGAGAGTGAAGTCGCTCTTTCTTCCTGCCATCAGCTAACACCTCCTTCGTAAATTCAGCGTAGGCTTTTGACACCGTGCTGTTTGGTTCATGAGCATAAATGCTCTTGCCTTTGGAAGAAGTCTCGGCAGCTTTAACGGCTATCGGTATTTGTGACCGATACATTCTTATAGAGCTTCCGAAGTTCTCCCTTAGTGCTTCCACCGTGCTTTTAGCGAGGTTGGTTCGGTTATCCACAAGAGTAAGTAACATTCCGTCTATCTTAATATCCGGATTGATATACTTCTTAACCTTAGAGATTGTACTTACAAGCTGTGTCATTCCCTTAGCCGGTAAATACTGAGCCTGAACAGGAATAATCACGCCGTCTGCCGCTGATAGAGCATTAAGAGTAACCATACCAAGTGACGGCATACAATCCATAATCACATAGTCGTATCTGTCTTTTACTTGACTCAGATAATTCCTGAGAGTGGTTTCTCTGCTCAAAGCATTCATCAGGTTATATTCCATCGCTGACAGCTCAAGATTTGCCGGAAGTAAATCAACGCCTTCCTCGTGGTGTAAGATACCGCTTGTCGGGTCTTTCATCGTTTCGTTTATTACATCTGTGAGTTTCGTTGCAAGCGTGATACCCAGACTGTCGGTGTCTCTCCAACCGAGGCAAGTAGTGAGGTCGCCCTGTGTCAAGTTACAATTACCACCATTTTTTATTTTTTTCGATTATCGCACATCAAACCCCTAATCAGGCAATTTTATCGGGTGGCAAACGGGCGGCTTCTTCTCTTATGCGTTTCATTGCAAGCTCCTCAAATGTCTGTTTTGCGTTATCAGCCGAAGCAAGGACAACATTGAAAGTTGTGCCTTTGAATTTTGTCTGATAACTTCTGTTTGCTTTATCCATTGGCTACACCCCCTCCGTCAGATGAATAAATTATCTTAAGTGCTTCATAGAGTTTTCTTCCCTCATCCTCGGTAAGCGTTACACCCTTACCGCAACGCTCGTGATTTGGGTGCCACTCTCTGATGTCAAGGTTGGCAGTGTTGCCGTTCCAAGAAACGAAGTTCGCTTCCTTTGTGTAACCTCTGTCATTCTCTCCGAGAACAGCAATCTCTTTTGTAATTTCACTTGTTATCTGTTTCATTTCAATACCTCCGTAATTTCAAGTATTCAAGAAGTCAATAAGTCGGGAGTATAGTCGAAGAGGTTATCGCTCCCAACCGCCTTTACTTCTTCTCTGTTTCAATTTTTCTTTTCGTGCGGCAATTCTGTCCTCACGCTCCTGTTTTTCCCGTGCTTCCTTGATACTGAAAAGTTCCTTTACCTTATCGGTAAATATCTTTACAAGCTCAGGGAAATGTTCCATTGCTTGCAAGAAAGGCTGGCACTTCTCTTTCAAATCGTCATATCGTTTTTGCAGTCGCTCGACTGTCGAAGCAGAATTAAAATAACTCTGACGATAATAAGAAACACTATCTTCTAAGTTTTGAATTTCAACACGGCTTGTGATTCCCTCCTTTGCAAGTGCCGTGAGCTTTTCAAAATCATCTTTCGATACTGCGACCTTACCCGTTAAAGTTCTCTGTCCCATCTGCTCGATTTCCGCAGATATTTTGTAGACTTCGTGAGCCGGTTCATACTTTATTTTTTCGGCTTGTATATTTTCCTTAATGATTTGAAGTCGCTCCTTATCCTTTTTGATTTGGTAGTCAAGACTGCTCAAATTCTCTACCGTACTTCCAAGTTCGCCACGCTCAAAGCCTTTAAATCCCGCCATCGACATATGCTCAAACAGCTTGTCTTGCAGAACTGAATAAGATTTTCTGAACACAGGCTTGCCGTATTTATTGATTACTGGTTCGCCGTTTTCGTTGGTAAGCGGAACTGTATTTTTCCATTTCTTCGAGTGAGAAACTTGCTGAATTACTTCCTTAACAGTTCCACGCAACGCTTCATCTTTACAACGCTTCGACCACAATATTTCTTTTCGGACAGTAGGAATTGCCACGATGTGCAGATGATAATGATACACAGGCTTGCCCAGTTCCTCGGACACTGCCTTATTGATTTCATCAGCGTGCATCACAGCAGAAACGATATTTTCCTCGCCGTAAATCTCACAGCCAAACCGATATGCTTCCTCATAAAATGACTTTGCATATTCATATCCGCCAAGCTCCTCAAAGTATTTTGTGTTGACATCAACAATCATTTCATTGAAGATAGTCGCTCCTTTTTTCTGTCCTCTTGTCGAGATTTTTCCCTCGTCAATCAGCTTTTGGAAGTACTCGTTGTAGGTAAGTCCTCCCGTATCTTTGAAGTGAACATTGTAAGGAATACGCTCCACATCAACATTAAGATTTGCATAACTTTCATTCTTGCGTTCGTTGTGACGCTCATTCTTCTGAGCATTCTCCGCTGTAATTTTCTCCACTCGGACAACGCTCATATTTCTCTCCGCCATTCTCATCACCTCCCGTCAGCGGAGCAGTTACGCAAC
Source organism: Lachnospiraceae bacterium (assembly GCA_963597005.1). Taxonomy (GTDB): domain Bacteria; phylum Bacillota; class Clostridia; order Oscillospirales; family Acutalibacteraceae; genus SIG603. The sequence goes on along the minus strand of CAVBOS010000167.1, from coordinate 36 downwards.
TTTTGCAAAGTGCGTAACCCACTATGACACTTTCAG
>CAVBOS010000166.1:0-4329 GCA_963597005.1 Lachnospiraceae bacterium | reverse complement strand
CCCAATCGTTGTTACAATCTTCGTTTCAATGATGCTTCCTGACGCTGCATCTCTCGTAGGCTGCCTCATGTTCGGTAACCTCGCAACAGAGTCCGGCGTTATCGACAGAATTTCCAAGACAGCTCAGAACGAGCTCATGAACATTGTTACAATCTTCCTCGGAATTTCCGTCGGTGCTACTGCTACAGCAGCTAACTTCCTTAAGGCTGAGACACTCAAGATCCTTGTTATGGGTATCTGCGCATTCGCATTCGCAACAGCTGCAGGTGTCGTATTCGCAAAGATCATGAACATCTTCCTCAAGGACAAGATCAATCCGCTCATTGGTTCCGCAGGTGTTTCTGCTGTTCCTATGGCTGCTCGTGTATCTCAGAATGTCGGTTCCAAGGCTGACCCGACAAACTTCCTCTTGATGCACGCTATGGGTCCGAACGTTGCAGGTGTTATCGGTTCTGCTGTTGCAGCAGGCGTATTCATCTCGCTCTTCGGTAAGTAATTAATCTATAAGAAAGGTAAGAATCAAAAATGGGAAAGAATCCACTGAAGATTACCGATACTATACTCCGTGATGCTCATCAGTCTCAGGCTGCTACAAGAATGAGAATCGATGACATGCTTCCCGCTCTTGAGAAGCTCGATGATATCGGCTACTGGTCACTTGAGTGCTGGGGCGGCGCTACATTCGACGTTTGCATGAGATACCTCAATGAGGATCCGTGGGAGAGACTCCGTACTCTTAAGAAGCATATGCCGAAGACACCTCTTCAGATGCTTCTCCGTGGTCAGAACCTCCTCGGTTACAGACATTACGCAGATGATATAGTTGAGGAATTTGTTGAAAAGTCTATCGAGAACGGTATCTCCGTTGTTCGTGTATTTGATGCTCTTAACGATCCAAGAAACCTCGAGACAGCTATGAAGGCTGTTAAGAAGTACGGCGGACACGCTGAGGCTTGCTTCTCTTACACAACATCTCCTGTTCACAACGAGGAGTACTTCATCAACCTCGCTAAGACTCTTGAGAGCATGGGTGCAGACACAATCTGCATTAAGGACATGGCTAACCTCCTTCTTCCTTATGACGCTTACAGCCTCATCAAGAAGCTCAAGGAGAATGTCAAGGTTCCGATTCATCTCCACACACATAACACAACAGGTACAGGTGATATGGTTAACCTTATGGCTGCTCAGGCAGGCGTAGACATCGTTGACTGTGCACTTTCACCTCTTGCTAACGGTACTTCCAACCCGACAACAGAGTCCTTGGTTGCTACACTTCAGGGCACAAGCCGTGATACAGGTCTTGACCTTATGAAGCTCTCCGAGGTTGCTGCTCACTTCAGAGGTGTTGCAGACAAGCTCGATATCAACCCGAAGGTTCTTCACGTTGATACAAACACACTTCTTTACCAGGTTCCGGGCGGAATGCTTTCAAACCTCGTTTCTCAGCTTAAGCAGGCTGGCAAGGAAGATAAGTACTATGAGGCACTTGCTGAGGTTCCGAGAGTTCGTGAGGACTTTGGTTATCCTCCGCTCGTTACACCGTCCTCTCAGATTGTCGGTACTCAGGCTGTTATGAACGTCATCATGGGCGAGAGATACAAGCTTGTTCCGAAGGAGTCCAAGGGTATCCTTCGCGGTGAGTACGGTCAGCTTCCTGGCAAGGTAAACGAAGAAGTTCGCAAGAAGTGCATCGGTGATGACGAGGTTATCACATGCCGTCCTGCAGACCTCCTCGAGCCGGAGCTCGACAAGATCAGAGCAGAGGTTGGCGACAAGGCAAAGTGCGAAGAGGATGTCCTCTCCTATGCACTCTTCCCGCAGGTTTACCTCAAGTTCTGGGAGCAGAGAAATAATCCGCAGCCCGAAGCAGAAGCACCTGCAGCACAGCCGGCAGCAGCTCCGAAGGCAAACGATAATTCTCCGAGAACACTCATCGTTGATGACTTAACCAACGGAAACTTCTGATTTCATTAGGATAAACTGAATTTAATCCGTCGAGATTTAAAAATCTCGGCGGATTTTTTGTTGACTACTCATTATTGCGGTAATACAATAATTTAAGTTGATATCAACTTATCAGACTAATTTACACTACAGCAAAAAAGGTGATAGCTTGAAATTTGTTTGCAAACAGCTTGTGAGAACCCCCGTGCGGACGGTTCTCTTCATTGTTTTGATTGCACTTGCGGTCGTGCTGCTTTCGGTCGGAGTTCAGCTTTGCTCACAGAGCCTAAGCATTTTGGATGAAATCGACTCAAATTTTGTGACCGTGGGAACAATCGGACAAAACCCCGATTCCACAAGGACAGTCGTGGACGGTACGGATACCTATGAGGAGGCGTACTATTCTGCTCCCGTAAAGCTTGAGAGCTTGTCGGGACTCGATTATCTTCAGGCTCCCGAGCATATGCCCGTGCTCCTCTCGCATATGTACAGGTCGGGAACGGAAAATTCAATTAAGACGAGCAACAATGCTCAGTACAATAAGTATCTTCGTACTCTCGTTGTCTTCAAACCGACAAGAGATTTTATACTTGTTCCGACGGACGAGCAGATTGACAGCGGAGAATATAATGTTGAGCAAAACAGAATAGAGATAGTAGACATTCTCTACGGCAATAAGTACGCTGATTTTACCTACAAAAATCTGATACTTATGAGCTACGAGGGACTAAACGGCGAGGAACCTACTGAATTAAAGGAAGGTCAGCTTTATGTCGGTTGGTTCTCTGAGACGAGCGAATCGGGCACGGGTGCTTCGAATGTTTCGCTTTTTGCTCAGACGCCGTATCTTTCCGTAAGTGCCGATGAATACAGCACCGAAACGGAACAGCTCCCGTCGGTAGCCGAATATTCCGATGATTTCTTCGAGACAGAGCTTGGCAAGAAATATCAGAATGTCATCGACAGCCTTAAATTTATGACTGACACAAATACTTTTTCGGTAATGCCTGTTGAAAGTCTCGATACCTATCAGGCATTTGACGAGAGCGAGGCGGTCATAGTCCAGGGCAGAGCGATAACGGATGAGGAATATGCGAGCGGCGCAAAGGTTTGCATGATAAGCGAAACAACCAACCAGAACGGTGACGGAAACTATGTCACGATAGGCGACAAAATCACGATTTCACCGTATTCACGCTACTACTGCGAAAAGCCGATGCTTGTTTCCTATTCTCAGAGAGGCGTTTGGACGAATGACCTCTATCCGTCTGACGGCTACGAGGAAACCGAAGGCGAGGAATACGAGATAGTAGGTATTTACTATTCTAAAAATCAGGAACAGAAAAGAATAGATTCTGAGTATTATATGCCGGATGAGGCAGTGATAATTCCGGCTAAGTCGGTTGATTTGGAAAGCTATCCTATACTTCAGGGCAGTGTGCTTTCTCATGAAACATGTTCTTTTGTGATAGAAAACGGCTCGATAGACAGCTTTTTGACAGCATTTGATGCACTTGGTCTTGATAATCTCGATGTCGAATTTGACGACATGGGATACACAAGCATTGCAAAAGGAACGAAATCTGTTCTGAGAATTTCCGTGATACTTCTTGTCAGCGGTGCGGTGAGTGCGCTTAGCATATTGATTCTATTCTCGTTCTTGCAAATTGTGAGAAAGAAGAGTGAGGCGGCAATCAGCATTTCACTCGGAACGGGGATAAGAAAAAGCGCTGTCAGGCTTATTTTGAGCGTCATGCTTGTCGTAATTATGGGTACGGCGGTCGGAAGTGTCGCAGGCGCATTGTCGGTAGATAAGATTTCCGAGGCGGCTTATAATTCGGCACAGCAGTCGAGCATAAGCAGACTTTACAGCGATGTCAAGGTCTCCAACGGCGGATATGAGTACACGGCTGACTACAGCTTTGACCCCAAGCCTTTCGCACTTTCGGCGGCTTGCATACTGGCGGTTTCTTTGTTGATTTCAGGCGGTGCGGCTTATAAGATAGTTACGACAGAGCCGATGAAGCTTTTGCAGAAAGCGGGTGAGTGATATGTTTATATTTGAAAATGTGTTCAGAAATATCACCCGTAACAAGGGAAAGAGTGTAATTGCGTTTATCGTGGTTGTGGTTTTGTCGGCGTTCCTCGTGATATATTCGGGATTTCTCGGAAAACAGGAAACGGAGCTCAAGGAGCTCACGGAGAACATCGATATTGATTTGAAGCTTTGCAATATCTCGGGAACGCAGACTACGGGACTGATAATCGATACAAACAGACTTGATAAAATCGAGCAGAGCGGTTACGTAACACCTGTGATATATGTTACCGGTGCGCTTTATTTTGATGAAAATGTCTCGCATGTGAGGCTGAGAAGTTCAC
>CAVBOS010000165.1:0-4382 GCA_963597005.1 Lachnospiraceae bacterium | reverse complement strand
ATATTACGCTCGCTAGAGATGGAAGAGCCTGCCGATAAGCTAAGAAGCTTTATTCAGTATATCTTTGCCGTCACGAAGCTTTGCATTTTACCTGACGACGGGGATAAATCGGAAAAGCCGCTCGGCATCGGTGAGGAGGCGGCAAAAATACTTTGTCCGTATGATTCGGATGCGGTAAATTACGTCATACATGAGGTGTCAAAGAATCCCTCGGGCATGACGATAGCTAAGCTTAAGAATTTCTATGAGCTTCTTAAAATGCACAACGAAGGGAAAAAGCTTGATATTGACGAGAGAGATTATCCCGATTTTGTTACAGAGAAATTTATAGAAAAATTCGGCGAAAAGGATGCGATGAATTCAGCTTCCGACAAGGAAATTATGCTCTATCGTATTTTCACCGACCGACTTGCCGACAAGGGAAACAAAATCGCTCTTAAGAAGAAAGCTATGGGCTGTTTTGGCCACGGAAACCGTGCTTATGAACAGGATTTCAAAACATCACTTGAGTGTCTCGAGAGACTTTATGCGATTGACGGCGACCCGTTTGTAGCCAACTTTATCGGAAGCATCTATCTTCACGGCTATGCCGGAGAAACCGACTACAAAAAGGCTTACGAGCATTTTTCCGTGGGAGCGTTTGCGGGATATTACGAGTCCACCTACAGCATGGGTGATATTTTCGCAAAAGGTCTCGGAGTGAAAAAACAGCCCGCCATAGCAAATAAACTCTACTCCGATGTTTACAATGCAACCTTTGACGATTTCAGACAAAAACGATTTGACTATGAATTTGCCGATGCGGCATACAGACTCGGTCTTTGCTACTTGGACGGAATCGGCTGCGATATGGATCATTATTTGGCACTTTTATATTTTCTGCAGGCTGACTTTGCCGTTAAAAAGAGACTTGAGACAGCCGATTGGTACGGTGATGAGAGTTTGGCAGAAAAAATAAAGGAAAATATATCCGAGCTCGAAAATGAGCTTGGCGACATGATAGACAAAAAATCAGATCACATTTCCAAAAATTATCCGTGGCTTTGCGGCAATCTTACTGCGGGCACAAGACGGGTAGAGGCTTTGTACAGAAGAATAGGCGCGAACGAAATTAAGTTTACGCTTGCGATTTTGGAGCATGACGGCACAAGAGCCGAGACTAAGGTTTTGGTTACGATTCCGGAGCTTGAGCATGTGGAACTTTCTGACGAAATTTATTTTTATGCCGACTGGGTGAACGATTTCTGGTGCATGAATACGGGTCGGTTTGTTTTCAACCATGTGGTTTACAACCCGTATTTTCAGCGACATGAGTTTTATCTTTTCGATGAGCTTCAGGCATTTATCGACGCCGAAAAATATACATACCATATAAATAAGCTCAAAAAAAGCGAGCTTTTCATCAGGTTTGCGGCAGTCAGCTTTGAGGGAAGTGATAAGACATACAATTACATCTGCGACGATGAGAATATCAAAATAGGTGACAAGGCGGTTGTTTCGACTGCCGACGGAGACAAAACGGTTACGGTAGAGAACATCTTTGTTCTGAAGGAAAGCGAATTGATTCTTCCGCTTGGACGCTACCGTGAAATAAAAAGAAAAGCATAAGAAAGGACGAAGAAAAATGAGAGACGAAAATTTACTTATCAGACTTTGTGACGAACTGGGTGTTTCGGGATACGAAACAAAGGTAAGAGAAATCTGCGAGAAGGAGTGTGCACCTTATGCGGACGAGATGACTGTTGACGCAATCGGCAATCTCATTGTTCTCAAAAAAGGCAAGGGCGGCGAGAGCTCAAAGAAAATCATGTTTGCCGCACATACCGACCAAATCGGATTTATGGTTAAAAAAATCGAGGCAGACGGCAGACTCAAGGTTTGCAACATGGGTTGGAACTGGACAGGCTCGGCTTATAACGAAAAGGTAATTTTCAGAAACGGAATTATCGGTGTAGTCGGCTGTGAGGGAAGCATAGAGGACGCAAAAAATCATGTAGACCAGCTTTATATCGATATCGGGGCTAAAGACAAGGCTGATGCTGAGAAGCATGTGAAAATCGGTGATGTCTGCGGATATTTCGGCCCGTATTTCAATCTGCTTAACGACAATATCGCATGTAAGTCGCTTGACGACAGACTCGGCTGCTATCAGCTTATCGAGGCTCTAAAGGAGAATGACGGAAGCTATCCTAACGATGTTTATTATGTTTTCACCGTTCAGGAGGAGCTTGGATGCCGTGGGTCTAAGGTCACCGCAGAGAGAATTCACCCTGATTACGGTATCGCAGTGGATGTTACACCCGCTCATGACCTTCCTTGTGACCTCACAGGCTCCAACACTGTCGGCGGCGGAATCGGTGTAAAAATCTGCGACCCGTCTGTTGTTTGTGATGAGGGACTTGTAGCCGCAATGGAGTATGAGTGCGAGACAAGAGGAATCAAGTGGCAGAGAGAGGTTATCGACAAGGGCGGCACTGACGCTTCCAGCATGAATCTCTCGGGAACAGGCGTAAAGGCAGGCGGAATTTCCACGGTTCTTCGCTATCCGCATTCCCAGAGTGCAGTTTGCTCTAAGGATGATATTGAGGCAGGAGTTGACCTTTGCATCGCTATTTCTGCGCATCAGTTTTAATTTATAATTAAAAATTTTAGGGGCGGCAAAAGCTGCTCCTTTATTTTTGCAAAAATCATTAAACGCTTAACAATCGTACAATTTATTTTTAAATAATATATTGTAAAAACAGTTATCTTAATGTATAATCATAGTGCAATTAAATGCAGATGCTCCCCGCCGCATTCGGCGGGGTTAATACCGTCTCTTGTTTTACGGTAAGGCTTTGCATTAAAGACTATATTAAAAATTATATTTGGTGAGGAGTTGTAAAAATTGAGTAAGTTCAAAGACTTGTTTGGCGCTCAGGACATGACCGTAGGAAGCCCTACCACATGTCTTATGAAGTTTGCCATTCCGCTGCTGATCGGTAATGTCGCACAGCAGCTCTACAATACTGTCGACTCTATCGTTGTCGGTAAGTATATCGGTGACTCGGCTCTTGCGGCAGTCGGTGTTGCCGGCCCTATTTTTAACCTGCTTCTTTCTCTTTTCATGGGAATTTCTACAGGTGCGGGTATCATAGTAGCTCAGTATTTCGGAGCGAAAAACAGAGAGGGACTTTCAAAGGCAGTCGGAAACATTCTCTTCCTTACGGGCTGTGTCACCGTTATCGTCATGATACTCGGTACGGCGGTCACCGCTCCGCTTTTAAAGCTTATGGATACTCCCGAGGGCGCTGTTTATGACGGTGCGAGAGATTATCTTGTGATTTACTTCCTAGGATTTCTCGGCTGTGCCGTTTACAACATGGGTTCTGGTATGCTTCGAGGTATGGGCGATTCAGTTATGCCGCTTGTATATTTGCTTATTTGCTGCGGTCTTAACATCGTTCTTGACGTTGCGCTCATCATTGTTATGAAGAACGTAGCTGCTGTTGCGATTGCTACTGTTATTGCTCAGCTTGTTTCGTCTGTACTTTGCATTTTGAGACTGATGAAAATGAGAGATTCATTTGATTTCGGTCTTAAGTACTTCAAGCCGATTAAGTCGCTTTGCTTTAATGTTATTAAAATCGGACTTCCGTCCGGTCTTACAACAGCGATTTTCTCCTGCTCTGCACTTGTCGTTCAGTCGCTCATCAACTCTTTCGGCGAGGTTGTTATCGCAACAAACACCGTTATCATGAGAGTTGACGGCTTTGCTATGATGCCAAACTTCTCCTTCGGTATGGCTATGACAACCTATATCGGTCAGAATGTCGGCGCAAGAGAAAAAGAGAGAGTGGAAAACGGCTGGAAATACGGTATGAAGATAGGCCTTATCTTTGTTGCCGTCATGGTCGCGCTCATCTGCATTTTCGGCAGAGGTCTCATGGAGATTTTCACAGAGACTCCCGAGGTTGTTCAGCTCGGTTCAACCATGCTCCGTATGCTTGGTATCGGCTATCTTTTCTGCACGGTCCAGCAGGTTTTACAGGGTACAATGAGAGGTGCGGGCGACACGGTTTCACCTATGTTCATCTCTATCATAACAACGGTAATCATTCGTGTTCCGCTTGCATACCTTTTGAAGTCGCTCTTTATGGGCTCGACTTTCTCGGTCTTGGGACAGAACCTCGGTGCTCAGTCACCGTCCGTTGCAATTTGGCTTTCCATGCTCATTTCTTGGTTCTGCGGCGCAATCATCACCATGATTTTCTTCAGATTCGGAAAATGGAGAAAGAAGGCTCAGAAAGCTGTTTTTGCGGCAAACGAGAGCGTTCCGGAAAACTAAACAAAAGAAAAATATCAAGGGAATGCTTTGACTGCATTCCCTTTTTCACTGTGAC
>CAVBOS010000164.1:0-4408 GCA_963597005.1 Lachnospiraceae bacterium | reverse complement strand
CTTATTACGAGAGCGTGCGGCCACTGTTGTGTTGTGAACTCAAAGGCAATTTCACTTGCAGGCGTCACAGGTGAGAGCGTATCTCCGAGCGGCGGGGAAATAGGTTTTGATGAAAACGGTGAACCGAACGGCAGATTTTTCGATAACGCTATGGATTATATTTTCAGCGTGTTTCCACTTCCAGATAAGGCTCAGATTAAAGATATGATAAAAATCGCCTCGAGAAAGCTTAATTCCTACGGAATAACGACGAGCCAGTCGGATGATTACTGCGTTTTTTCCGTGCCTTTTGAATTGGTCAACGAGGCTTACAGTGAGTTAATCGAAGAGGGAGAACTAAGCGTTCGTGTTTACGAGCAGAGCAATTTCACGAGTCTTTCTGAACTCAAACGATTCGCCGAAAGCGGTCACAAGACGGGTGTCGGAGACGATATGTTCAAAATCGGCCCCTTAAAAATGCTCGGTGACGGTGCTCTCGGAGCAAGGACAGCATATCTTTCAAGACCATATGCCGATGACCCCACGACAGTCGGTTTCCCGTGCTTCAGTCAGGAGACCATGGACGAAATGATTTCCTACGCAAACAAAGAGGACATGCAAATTGCCGTGCATTCAATCGGTGACAAGTGCCTCGATATGCTTTTGTCGGCTTACGAAAAAGCTCTTAAGGAGTATCCGAGAGAAGACCACCGCCACGGCGTAGTGCATTGTCAGATAACAAGACCCGACCAACTTAAGAAAATAACCGAATTGAATCTGCACGTATACGCTCAGTCGATTTTCCTCGATTATGATATTCATATCGTGAAGGAGCGTGTCGGCGAAGAGCTTGCTTCGACGAGCTATTCATGGAAAACACTCATGAATGACGGAGTTACCGTAAGCAATGGCTCAGATTGTCCCGTGGAGCTTCCTGACTGTCTGAAATCCATGCAGTGTGCCGTGACGAGAACAACCGTCAAGGATAACCTCGGCCCGTATCTTCCGCATGAAGCGTTCACTGTCAAGGAGGCAATCGACAGCTACACAAGCGTTTCCGCCTACTCTGAATTTGCCGAAAATTACAAGGGAAAGATTAAAGAGGGTTATTTGGCAGACTTCGTCGTTTTGAATGAAAATCCTTTCGAGATAAATCCGACAAATATTCATAATATAGAGATAAATGCGACATATTTAGGCGGCAGAAAAGTCTATTAAATACCAAAAATCGATACTTTTTAACAAAAATCCGCCGTTTTGTCACAAAATTAACAATTTTGTATTGAATTACTCTCAAAATAGCGTTAAAATAATAACATATTAGAAATGCATTAGGCATTTGGGAGGAAATTTATTATGTCTAACAGAATTGTACTCAACACGATTTCATATCACGGCAAGGGCGCTATCGGAGATATCGTTCCTGAGATTAAGGCAAGAGGCTACAAGAAGGCTTTTGTTTGCTCCGACCCTGATCTTTTAAAGTTCGGCGTAACTTCAAAGGTTACTTCACTTCTCGAAGAGGGCGGAGTTCCTTACGAGGTTTATTCTGAGATTAAGCCAAACCCGACAATCGAGAACGTCAAGACAGGTGTTAAGGCATTTGCAGATTCAGGCGCAGATATGATCATTGCTATCGGCGGCGGTTCTTCTATGGATACAGCTAAGGCAATCGGTATCATCACAGAGAACCCTGAGTTTGCTGACGTAAGAAGCCTCGAGGGTGTTGCTCCTACAAAGAAGCATGCAACATTCACAATCGCTGTTCCGACAACTGCAGGTACAGCAGCTGAGGTTACAATCAACTATGTTATCACAGATACAGAGAAGAAGAGAAAGTTCGTTTGCGTTGATACAAACGATATTCCTGAAATCGCTGTTGTCGATCCTGACATGATGGCTTCAATGCCTAAGAGCCTCAAGGCTGCTACAGGTATGGACGCTCTCACACATGCTATCGAGGGCTACATCACAAAGGCAGCATGGACTATGACAGATATGTTCCATCTCAAGGCTATCGAGCTCATCTCCAAGAACCTCAGAAGCTCTTGCGCAAACGAGGAAGAGGGCATCGAGGGAATGGCTCTTGCTCAGTACATCGCAGGACAGGGCTTCTCAAACGTAGGTCTCGGTATCGTTCACTCAATGGCTCATTCACTCGGTGCTGTTTATGACACACCTCACGGCGTTGCAAATGCAATTCTCCTCCCAACAGTTATGGAGTACAATGCAGACGCAACAGGCGAGAAGTATCGTGACATTGCAAAAGCAATGGGCGTAGAGGGCACAGAGAACATGACTCAGGAGGAATACAGAGCAGCTGCTGTTCAGGCTGTTAAGGATCTCGCTCATGATGTCGGAATTCCTGCAGACCTCAAGGCTATCGTCAAGGAAGAGGATGTTCAGTTCCTTTCCGAGTCAGCTTATGCAGACGCTTGCCGTCCGGGTAACCCGAAGGATACTTCCGTTGAGGAGATTGCAGCGCTTTACAGAAAGCTTATGTAATCATTTTTCAATCAGCGTTAAGCACTTATTGTTTTATGTAGATAAAAGACCGTCTCTTCGGAGGCGGTCTTTTGCTGTGTAATTGCGTAAAAAGAAAAAAGCGAACCGTTTGGCTCGCTTTAGTGTTTACTTTGTATTTTTGCACAGATGCTCTCTGATTTCCTCGGTGTGCATTCCTCGTGAACCTTTTATAAGCACGGTGTCATTTGGTTTAATGAAATCATCGAGAAAAGCATTTACTTCAGCGTTTGTCTTGAAGTAAACGGATTTTTCGGCATTATCAAAACCCTTGTATGTAAACTCTGCTTCGTTGCCGACTGCGATAAGAAAATCAATGCCCTTGTCGCTTGCAGCCTTGCCGACATCCGTGTGACCCTTTTCGGAGTAAGAGCCGAGCTCGAGCATATCGGAGAGAACAGCGATTTTTCTTCCCTCAAAGCGTGAGAGCATATCGAGAGAGGAAATCATACTGTCGGGGCTTGCGTTGTAGGTGTCATCAATTACGGTGACTGTACCGAATGATTTAATCTCGCCTCGCATATCGGGTGACTTGTATGTAGCAAGTGCGGCAATCGCCTTGTTAAGGTTGAGTCCGACATACTCGCAAACACAAAGTGCAGCGAGTGCATTTCTGACATTGTGAAGACCGATAACGGGCAGTTTAACCGTGAACTCCTCGTCCTCAAGTCTGAACTTGAATATTGTTTCTCCGTTAGTTTCTTTTATGTCATAGGCTCTGAAGTCGCAGTCATCACCGATTCCGAATGTGACAACGCTTGGTTCAAGCTCGCCGATTTCGTGCTTTTTCTTGAGTGTGCAAAGAAGGTCATCGTCGCCGTTCACGAAAATTGTGCCAGTAGCACCTATGTAATCGGCAATGATTAGCTTTTCCTTCATAATGTTCTCACGAGTGCCGTGGAATTCTATGTGGGAAACTCCTATGTTTGTCATGACGGCAATATTCGGCCTTGCGATGTCAACAATGCGTTTCATCTCACCGGGGTAGCTCATTCCCATCTCAAAAACGCAAATGTCGTGCTCAGGTTCGGTTTTCATAACCATCTGCGGAACGCCGATTTGTCCGTTTGCATTTCCGATTGTCTTGTTTACGCAAAGCGAAGAGGACAGAGCGAGAGAGATAATCTCCTTGGTAGTTGTCTTTCCGACAGAGCCCGTGATTCCGATTACGGGAACTTTTATGTTTGAACGGCACTTTTCTCCGCATTTCTGAAGTGCGACTACAGAGTTTTTAACCAAAACATAATTGATTTTTATATCCTCGGGAAGAACCTGTTCCGAAAAACAAGCGTTGCAGCCCTTTTCCGTGCACATTGGGATAAACCTGTGGCCGTCTGTCTTTTCGCCCTTTATGGCTACGAACATCTTGCCTGCTTCGGCTTGTCTTGAATCGGTGAAAAATCCGTTCACGATAACATTTCCGTCACCGTAAAGCTTTCCGCCTGTGTATTCTGCGATTTGCGAAAGTGTGAGTTTCATGATACATTTCCTTAAACTTGTGTGTTGTCTTTTTATTCTTTTGAGCAAAATAAGAGCGGTGAGATATTTCACCGCTCTTATTTGGTAACCTAATTTTGAGTGATGATTAAGCACTAAGATTATACCACTTTATTCTGTAATTGCAAGTGAGCCCATAGGATCCCACGGTTCAAGCTCGATTGGCTCCTGCTCGAGAAGTGCTCTCTGCTCTTCTGTGAGATACTTCTTGTCGACAACAATCTGATAGTTGTACTCGTCGAACCACTTGTCGCTCATGACATAGTAGCCGTTGTCGCCTGCGTCCTTGCCCCAAGAGTTCTCAACCTTCCAGCGGTTTGGCTTGCCGTTCTCGTCAAGGTTAACTCCAAGGAATACCATGGCGTGAGTCATAAGGCTCTGACCGTAGTCAAGTCTTTCTGCCTTGTTC
>CAVBOS010000163.1:0-4420 GCA_963597005.1 Lachnospiraceae bacterium | reverse complement strand
GTGATCGGCAATGTAAATTCCTATGTTGGTGCTGTATGCATTGATAAACAATGTGTGCACAAACGATGCAAAGGAAATAATGTAAACCGTGCTGTTCATCTTCATTCCCACCGCTTTTTCTGTTTTCACTTCAGGAGTCTCAGCCAAAAGAAGCTGAACGCCGACCATTGCAATGAACGGAACAAGGTAAATCAGATAATAGTTTTTGTAGCTTATGCCGGCGAGCACGCCGCCAAGCATGCTTCCGACCATGGTTCCGATTCCCATACCGACAACGTGAAGTCCCATGTAAGCGGCTCTGTCCTCTTCGGGAATCATTTCTGCGGCAATTGCCGTGTTCATCGGGCTTGTGATACCGAAGCCAAAACCGATTAAAACTCTCGAGATTACCAAAACCGCAAAGCTCTCCGAGAAAAACGGAAGAACACCGCAAATTCCGATTATCGCAAGTCCGATTAGAGCGATTTTTTTCTTTGTTATTTTTGTTGTAAGCCAGCCTATCATCAATGAGCCGACCATGAGAAGAAGATACGGTATAGTCTGCAAAAGCTGAATGGCCGATGTGCCGTAACTCTGATATTTAGTATTGATGACTGCAAGTACGGGAGAAATTCCGACTATATTTAATCCAAATGCAAATGCAATCAGAAATATGCTGACTGCTACTTTTTTATTCTTTAACATGGCTGAAGTACATCCCAATGCTCTGCGAGTTTTCCGTCCTCAAGGCGGTAAATGTCCACTACACGACATTTTGTGTTGCCGTTCGGATCTACATTTTTGAGATAAACCGCAACCATATCGTTCTCTGCTATCATCATCTTGATGTTAAGGCTGAATGTGGGGTCACTGATAAACTTATCTGCAAAAGCTGTTTTCAAGCCCTCTCTTCCCTGCTCAACGCCGGGGTTGTGCTGAACGTAATCTTCTCTTACATATTTATCAGCAGCTTCAACAATGTGATCGTTAAAAAATTCCTGATAGAACTTTCTTATCACTTCTTTGTTTCTCTGTTCCATAATTTTGTTCTCCGTATTTATTTTGATAGATGAGCAGAAGCGTTTTGCCTCTGCCCATCTTTTGGTTAATTCTTTTTGGATACCGATAATCTAAAATCAGTCCTCGTCCTCTACGAACTCAGCCGCACTCATACCTGCGATACGTCCTGTGTTAACGGCAAATCCCATTGAGTTACCCGGAAGCAAGAACATATAGCTGTCGTCATAGATGTTGCAAGCGTCTGCGCCCGCTGCGTAAAGTCCAGGTACTGGCTCAAAGTCCTTGTCACAAGCCTCGCAGTTCTCATTGATACGAATTCCGCCGACTGTGCCGTATCCGCCCGGACGAATTCTTGCGGCATAGAACGGAGCCTTGACGATAGGTCTTAAATATCTTGAGTCCTTGAAGAATTCCTCGTCACGGCTGTCGCAGAAGTCATTGTATTCATCAACTGTATCGACGAGATTCTCTTCGTTGATTCCTGCCATCTGGGCGAGCTCCTCGATTGAGTCTGCAATGAACAGTCCCTTGTTTCCGTTCTCCTGAGCCATCTTTACAGCTTCCTTGAAATCGGAAACATCAGGATCAGGGCGAACCATGCAAATGTTGTCAACGCCGTTCTTCATGTAATACTTAGCGATTGATGAATCAATGATGCTGACGCAGGTTCTGTCCTTCTGGTGAGAAACAACATTTGAAAGATATGTTGAGTTCTGCATGTGGTCTTCGTTCATAACACGCTTGCCGTTAAGGTTAACAAGAAGGTTCGGCTGTCCCATGATATTAGCTACGCTTCCCGGGAGATCGTCGATACCCTCGATTGAAGCCGCCTGCTCAATTCTGACAGGAAGGTGGTCTGCGCCTGCCTCCCAAGCCATGCGAAGTCCGTCGCCCATAATTCCCGGAATAGCAAAGTTGAACATATCCTGTCCGTGCTTGTAGCCTGTTTCCTTCTCGATGAACTCCTTGTTGCATCCTGCTCCGCCTGTGCAGACAATAGCCGCTTTGCACTCGATTTCAATCTCCTTGCCGTCCTTGTCTGTTGCGAGTACGCCTGCAACCTTGCCGTCTTTCATGATAATTTTCTTTGCGGGAGTCTCGAGAAGAACCTTGACTCCGAGCTCCTGAGCCTTTGCGTAAAGAGCCTTGTTCATGAATGATGCCGCTCTCGGGCCGATTCCCTGATCTGTCTTGACAATGTGCCATGTAGGCTCGGACTTCGGGAAGTAACGATATGCGCCCTCAAACTCTACGCCCATATCCTCAAGCCACTCGATTGTGTCTGCCGACTGCTCAAAATAACGCTTTACAAGTCTTGCGTCAACATTGTAGTGGGTATATTCCATGAACATGTTGAATGCTTTCTCGACTGTTATATCTTCCATCTGGCGCTTCTGATACTTTGTGCCGATGCCGAGGGGGCCCATTCCCATATTTGCCGCACCGCCGATTGCTGCGGCTTTCTCAAGAACGATGACCTCTGCTCCGTCCTCAGCTGCCTGTACAGCTGCCGATAAGCCTGAAGGGCCGCCTGCGATAACTACTACCTGTGTTTCATAATCTGCCATAATTTTATCCTCACCTTTCATGAAAATAACACTTGATTTGTCTTAATTTTAGCCGATTAAAGGAAAATCAAATACATTTTATTTAAGCTGATATATTTTCTTTTTTATCCTGATTTTTATCTTCAAAAAAGACGAGGACAAAAAAGCCATTAGCTTTTTTGCTCTCACTGATTTTCCCGTGTCAAATATCACTCTTTTTTGTCATTTTGGCAAAAAAGAAGCAGCTTACTTTTCAGAAAGCTGCCTCTTTTTGATATATGTGATGATATGTAAAGGTAACTTGGGAGGAGCTACCCTCATGCGGTGTAATCCGAATTATCAGCCCTCGATAGCTCTTCTGAGAGCCTCCTGATGACGGCGAACCTGTTCGATACTGTCGACACCGACATCTCTTAAATGCTCTCCGCCCTCATATTCGCTGCTTAAGAATCCCTTGTAGCCTGCTTTCTTGAATGCCTCTACGACCTCTGGAATTGCAACAGCAGTCTCGACATAGTCCTCGTGAACATTATAGAACTTTGCGTGAGTATGGAAGATATAATCAATGTTGTCAATTATATCCTGTGGCTCACTCCATGAATATGTGAATGATGCGCCAGCATACCAACGGTCAGCGTCATTGCCGCCTGCGGCTTCGATAGCATCGTTCATTTCCTTCATGCCGTTAGCCATACGGTACTCCATATTAGCCTTGCCGAGATTAAGGTCATACTTAATCTTTGTGAATCCCTTTGCTATTCTCTGGGCGTAACAGTCATCTACAATCTTGATGCACTCCTCAGAAGCGCCCATTCTTCTTGCCTTGTCACGGACAACATCGGGGATGTTCTTGCAGAAGATGCCCATATCGGGAATAAAGCCGAAGTACTTTGTGCCTGTGCGGTTGATCATCTCCATGTAACCGTCAGCCCAGCCTGAGTTTAAGGAGAACGGAGCATGAACCTCAAGACCAATCTTAACGTCCATCTTCTCTGCGTACTCAAGGCTTCCCTCGATAACATCCATCGGAGTGGAAACGAGTGTACGAAGATTGTGGAATCCGAGAAGTGAAGCAAGACGAATGTCTCTCTTCATCATATTGACCTGCTCGCCGAGTGACAGAGTTCTGTTATCGTAAATTCTGTTCTCCAAAAATGCGTCGTAGCATGACGGCTCGAGACCGTACTTATTAAGCCAGCCGAACCACTTCGCTCTGAATTCCTCTGTCTCAATCGGCAGCGGAAAACGCTTAATCATCTGCTCAGCCAAAAGCTCAACGCCCGTAGCACCTGTCTTTGCGGTCTCCCTGAGGCAGCCCTCAAGATCAAGCTTTCCGTCATAATATTCGTCCTGATAGCTGTAAAGAGAAATACTTCTTTTAACGTCGTGACTCATCTTTTAGCTCCTCCTTATTCTATAACAAAGTCTGCGTCGCAGTCCGCTTCAATTTGGAACGGCATATACGACGGAGCAATAACCTGTCTTGCATGAATGTGGTGGTTTCCCTTTGAAAGTCCACCCTCTTTTACTACAGAAACAGTAGCATACTCGCCGAACTCCCAGCGATAGTCGGAGTCGACAACTGTGCGCATCTCCTCGAGTGTGAAAGTCTCACCGTTTACTGTGAATCTGATATCCTCGCGCTTAACGTCCTCACCGTCAACATTAACCAAAATGTCTCTGACGATAGAGAGTGTAATTCCGCGGTAATACTGAGCCTTGAACTTGAACTCATAACCTGTTACAAGTCCGTCTTTTTCTGTATTTTTAAATCCGTTGGGATCAAAAAATCTGTCTTGCAGCCATTTTAATTCCTCGCTTTCTTCTGATTTCAAGCAATGTCATATATCAAGAACGTCGGAATGCCTCTGTAG
>CAVBOS010000162.1:0-4458 GCA_963597005.1 Lachnospiraceae bacterium | reverse complement strand
TTCTGAGGGAACCGTACTTGACCAGATTTATTTTGTTGCAAGCAAAACCGTGAGCGCACCGTATTATTCGGCGGCATTCGTGGTTGCGGTTATGATTTTAGTCTTCATCGGCGGACTTGTACCGATTTTATATCTTGCGTTCGGCAAGAAAGTGTCAGATTGATTTTTATGAATGAGGGGAACTTAAAGGGGAATGAATAATAAGTTTGTCAGGCTGATATTTAAGAATATACCTGCCGTGTATCTCGGTGCAGCATTTTTGCTTGGCATCGGCTATACATTTTTCTGGGGAAAAACCATTGTTGTAGAAGGCGACCATGTGACCAAAGACCGATATAACGCACTTGTCATTATAATCGGAGCTTTGATTCTTGCCTCGTTCTTTTATGTGGGCTACAGGCTTATCAAGAGGATAAACTCCGAAAAGGTTTTGAGAGGAATAAGCTTTTCGCTGATTGTTTTGTTTACGCTTCTTCTTTCTCTTTTCTGCGTTCTTCTGAGAATGGAGATCGTTTCCGATTTGGCGGCGATTCATAATGCGGCGGTAGGTTTTGTGGAAACGGGCGAATGGGGACAGCTTGAATATTATTCAAATTACCCCTTCCAGAAGAACTGGCTTGCGGTAATCACCTTGATTTACAAAATCGAGAATATGCTCGGTATAAGCGATTACAGAATTTTGCCGACTGCCTTCAATGTGATAATGATGGTTTTCTCGGCACTTCTCGCTTACAAAATAGCCGAAAAGCTGTTGGGGCTGAAGGCTTCCGTCATGCTCCTTGCTCTAATCGTGCTGACACCGTGGAATTACACATTCTGTGCTTATTACTACACCTTCGTGCCCGGACTTCTGTTCACTATGCTCGTCGTTTTTCTGTCGCTTTACGATAAATGGTACTGCATGGTTTTGGTTGGTGTTTGTGCGGCACTCGGCTATGAGATGAGAGCTACCGTGGGTATTGCTTTTGTTGCTGTTCTGCTTTATATGCTTTTAAAGCACAAAAAGGGCTTTGTGAAAAGCATTCTTCTCATGCTTTTGGGCTTTGCCGCATGCTACGGCATTTGGTCCTTTTTGATTTCCTTTGTTGATATGCCTGAGATTGCCATAACATTTGCTCCGACGCATTGGCTTGTCATGGGAATGACAGGTGACGGTGCATTTAACAATGAGGTTGCCATGTTTGACAGAGGCTTTGCGACAAAAAATGAGATGATTTCGGCAGACCTCAAGTATATATGTGATTATTACAAGGAAAACGGAATCGGAACCGCGTTTAATCTGTGGACAAGCAAGCTGGGCCTTTTCTGGGGCAACGGAACTTTCCGTGTTATGAATAAGCCTGTCACGGATTACAACACATTCTGGGACTACACACTCGAAGACAAAAGAATGTTTGCCGATTACTACGCTCAGATGTTAAGAGTGGTGACGCTTTTTAATGCGTTTGTCTCGCTTATTCGTGTGATTAAAAACAAAATGAACAGGCTCTATCCTGTATTTATTTTTGTTTTCGGCTATACTCTTTTCTATACCTTTTGGGAGGGCGGAGCAAGATACTGCTTCCCAGCATTTATCATGTGTCAGATTCTGAGCATATACGGCTTTATGGGCGTCTGCGAAAAGGCAGAGGAGAAAGCAGTTAAGTCAAGATTAAGCTATACCTCGGCGGCTTCGCTTTTGGCGGTGGTGCTCATAGCATTTGAGTCGGTTTTTCTCATTAATTTCAGTGACTTGACCGAAAAGAACGTGCGCATAGAGCATATTTCGGCGTCAAACGAGCAAAAAACAAGAAGAAATAAGCTCGAGAGAGAGGAACTGAGAGAGGGCGAGGCTGTTTCGGAAACGTTTACGGCACACAGAAGTTTTTCCAAGCTTATGCTTCACTTCTATATAACAGGCAGCTCTCAGGATAATGTCTATCTTTTAGAAATACTTGACGGGGACGGGAATACGGTTTTCGAGAAAGACTTCAAAAAAGAGGATATTACGGACGGAAGACTGAATACCGATTTTGATGAAATTGAAGTGAAATCGAAAAAAGAGTTCACTGTCAGGGTTTCTGTCAAAGAGAAGAAAAAGGGTTCCACATGCATCTCGATTGAGGGAAACAAGATTTCAAAAGACATAAGAGAAACCTACTACAACGGACATGCTGACGGATACGGATTCAGTCAAATCTATTTCAAGGCTTACGAGGAAGTAAAGGAGAAATATTATCCGAAGAGTTTTGTTATAGGTGCAATGGCTCTGGTGCTAATTGTCGGACTTGTGCCGACAGGGTATTTCATTAAAAAATCTAAGGCGGTAAAGACCGTTTGAATATATAAATAATGTGCGAAAGCTTTGGCTTTGGCATTTCGGAAAGGGGACATAACCTTGAAAAAAAGTGGCGGCATCGGCAAGAGCATGACAAGCCTTGCATTGAACACGATAAGAAACACGGCAGAATACATTTTGGTACTGCTTACGATTCTTGAGTGCAATTCGCTGTTCTATTTTTATGCGGGAAGAGAAGCTTCCAACGAGAAAATTCTTCGTCTCGGACTTTTGGCGAGTGCGTTCTTCCTTTTGGTGTACAGATACCTTGAGACGAAAGAAGAGAAAAGCCTAATAAAGCTTCTGCCGACTGTCGGCGGCATGTACGTCCTAATGGGAGCTTTTCTTGTTCTTAATGTCATGAGAAAAACAGATTTATTGTCATCATACTTCATTTTGTTTCTGTTTTTCCTGCCCATTATCACCGTGCTTTTCTATCTCGACAGAATAGAGGGCAAGCCATACAATCTGTTTTATAAATATGCCGATGTTGTTGCGGTTTATGCGTTTTTGGCTGTTATCATTTATCTTTTCTCCGTTTTCTTCGGAGGAAAGATGCCATCCTCTGAGGTTTTGACATACTGGTCTAACAAGGGCACTCTCAAAACCTATACCGACTACTTCGGAATAGTAGCTGTGAGCACCGATAAAATTTTCTCGCTCGGCAGCTTTGAATTTTGCAAGATGTACGGAATTTTCCCTGAGCCGCCCATGGCAATGATACCGCTTATCACGGCGCTTTATGTTGAGATTTTCCTAAAGAAAAACAGAAGCGGAATCGTGGCGGTCGTCTTTATTTCGCTTGCTGTTCTCTTCACGGGAAGCACGCTCGGCTACATGCTGCTTATCCTGGCTTTTGCACTTTTGGCTCTGGGAAAGCTCCCCGAGAAATGGCGGGAGATTTCCTACATTGCCCTTGCCGTCACGGTATGTGTGGTTGTTGCAATTTTGTTTGCGGTTAAGAAAAAGAACGATTACAGCTCGTTTTCGGCTCATCTTGAGGATTATGTGCTGTGCTTCAAGGCATTTTTGAAAAGTCCGCTTATCGGCAATGCTTTCGGAAATGATTCCCCCATACTCGAATTAATGAGCGAGGAGAGATTCGAGCATAACCCCGGACTTTCAAATTCCATTGCGGTCATACTTGCTCAGGGCGGAATTTTACTCGAGCTCATATGCTTTTTGCCGTATGTCAGAGGCTTGGCTGGAATTTTCTCAAAGAATGCTGACGCAAGAAAAGAGGGCTTCTTCTTTGTCGGAGCATGCGCTCTTTTTGTCGTCACGATATTTACATATCGTTTCTATCTCTTCTTCATCATGGGCTTCGGCTACGCACTGATGCCGTTTAAGCATTCAAATGAACCAAAGAGAATTTTCACGGAGAAAATCAGCCGAGGAAAGCTTGTGGAATACGCTTTGGGCGCACTTTTCCTTTTGAGCGTTATTTTCAGCTTGGGCGGAATTTGGAAGGTGATTTTCACATTCTTCAAGTCAAATTCGCTTTTGCTCTCGCAGTCGGCGTGGAACCTTATTTTTGCACTTATCTTTGTAATCGGTGCGGTTGCTATGCTATCTGAGGCAGTAAACGGAAAAAGCAAAATACAGGCTTTGCTTACAGTATTTATGCTTTGTGTCGGTGCGGTGCTTATCGCTTTTCGTCCGATTATTGTCACGAATGCAAAGAGCTTCTGCGATGTCATGCAGAAAACGGGCTATTCAAAATTATTCGTGATTTTCCTTAATATTCTTATTCTCGCTTGCGTGTATGCTTTTGTTTGGTGCATTTTCGCACTTAAGAAAAAGGAAAGACTTTACAGCATTATCTTTGCGGTGTTTCCGATTGCTTTTTGTGTGCTTGTCAGCAGAGTTATCACGGGAAATGCGGGCTACTATCTCGAGCAGGTTGAGGACGACAGCGAGGTTATGAGCATTGTGACCGAGAATGCAACAGGAAAAGTTTATTCGGATACTCTGCCGTATGTTTACGCTGAGAAATTTCCTGTGATTTCCGTTTCGTCAAAGTCGGGCGGAGAATTTGCAGAGCTTGACAACATAAGCGTTCTCATGGCGGACGATTACCGTGAGATGTTCCGTGAGGGCTTCTCATGCGTTGCCGTGACTGACAACAGAGCGCTTTACAC
>CAVBOS010000161.1:0-4465 GCA_963597005.1 Lachnospiraceae bacterium | reverse complement strand
GAATAATCATTGCCGCAAATCCATTCTACATCATTCAGATGCTCTTCATGAGCTTTTTCATCACGGCAGAGAAGCCAAAGCTTGGTCTTGTCTCCACAATCGGAGCGGGACTTGCAAATATGGTTCTCGACTTTCTGCTTGTCGGAGTATTCAGCTTCGGAGTTGCGGGCGCCGCCGTTGCAACAGGTGTTTCTCAGCTTTTCGGAGGTCTCTTCCCCATTATATACTTCATGCGTCCGAACAACACAAGCACCTTAAAATTCACAAAATTCAAGGTTGATTTCACGGCAATAATCAAGGCTTGCTCCAACGGTCTCTCGGAGCTTCTGAGCAATATTTCAATGTCTGTTGTCGGAATGCTCTACAATACTCAGCTTATGAAATACGGCGGACAAAACGCCGTTGCGGCTTACGGCGTCCTCATGTATCTCGGTATGATATTCTCCGCTTGCTTCATCGGCTACACCGTCGGCACCGCTCCCGTCGTATCATTCAACTACGGCGCAAACAACACGGATGAGCTTCAGAACATGAGGAAGAAAAGCATAAACCTCGTTGGCGGCTGCGGTATTCTCATGGTAATTCTATCGTGGTGTCTCTCGGTGCCGCTTTCAAAGATGTTTGCAGGCTACGATGCAGAGCTTCTTGAAATGACGATCACGGCATTCCAAATCTATTCCTTCGCATTTGCCTTCATGGGAATTTCGATTTACTCCTCGTCATTCTTCACCGCTCTTAACAACGGACTTATTTCAGCCGTTATCTCCGTTCTTCGTACCGTAGTATTTCAGGTAGGAACAATACTTGTTCTTCCGCTTATACTCGGAGTTGAGGGAATTTGGTTTTCTATCGTTTTGGCTGAGCTTCTCTCGATGATAGTCGCTGTAATTCTGCTCATCACCCAGCGCAAGAAATACAACTATTAAAAACTCCCCTAATCTTATTCAAATATCCGACAAAAAATCTCTCGGCATCAAATGTCGAGAGATTTTTGTTTTGTCAATTAACTTCAAGTGACCAAGAGATTTTTTTGCTTTCACCCGAATTAATTTCTATTCTGTCATTCATGCGGCTTATTTCTTCTTCCACACCGTCACGGCCCGGGAGCGATGTCCACGGCTCAAGGCAAACATACGGAGCATTGGTTCTATCGGCGTGCCAGAAGCCTATATACGGCATATCGTCATAGCGGAGTGTGACAAAACGCTTGCCCTTTTCGCTTTTCAGCATCACCTCGTGCGGAGTATCCGTCAGAACTATCGCATCATTGTCAAACAGCGAATGCTCCAAATCAAAGCCGTTGTTTTCGTCAAGAATAAAGCTTGGTCTTTCCTCTGTTGTGAGTCCTACCGATGAAAAAATTACCCTTTTCGGCTTACATTCCGAAGGAAATTCTATGCGGTAATCCTCAAATTTCAATCCGCTCTCGAGCGGAAGATTAATTCCCGGGTGACCGCCCACGGCAAAATACATGGTTTCAGCCGATTTATTTTCAATTTCATATGTGCAGATAATCTCGTTTTTATTTAATTTAAAGGATAAATTCAAATTATAATCAAACGGATATTTATTTTCGTGCACCCATTTTTCACCGTCAAAATTTAATATAATTTCATCTTTATCAGATTTAACAGGTTCTAATTCTTGATTTCTCAAAAATCCGTGAAGCTTCATCTCATAGCTTTTTTCACCGTGAGTGAACCGACTGCCATTGAGTCTGCCGATAAACGGGAAAAGATTCGGAGCTTTCTCTTCCCAGTATTTAGGGTCGCCCTGCCAGAGGTATTCCGTGCCTGTTTCCTTCAAGATAACGGAATTTAGGCTTCCTCCGATTTTATCAATTTCAACTTTTAAGTAATCGTTCTCTACCGTGAATATATTTTTATTTTCACTCATAATTCCACCGCCTTTTCTTCATAATAGCCGATTGCACTCTTAATTTCAACACAAAACAAAAGGAAACAGCACCTCGGTTTCCCAAGGTGCTGTCCCCCTAAATTATGCCTTCGCTATTTGAAGATATTAGAATGAATTCCTCTATCCGACTTAATCGAAAGTTTTGTGATTAATGAAAATTAATCTGCGCTTGACTCGGAGGAAGTCTCCTCTGTTGTCTCGCTTGTCTCTGAAGACTCTGCGTCCTCGGAGCTTGAATCGCTTACCTTAATCTCCTGACCCTTGAAGATGAACTTTGTGGAACACTCTGTTGTGCTTGTTGCACCTGAGAATGAGCCTGCGTTCTTAGCGAGATCCTGAAGTGCCTGGAGTCTGTCGATGAGCTCAGGAACATTGTCCTCGTAGAGGTTAATAACCTTGTCGATACCATCCTTCTTGAATGTCTCCATTCCGTCGTAAAGCTCCTTAGCACCGTCTGCGAGAGTCTTTGTGCCGTCAGCAAGAGTTACTGTTCCGTCATAGAGGCTCTTAGTGCCGTCTGCGAGTGTGGAAACACCTGACTTGAGTGAGCCTGTACCGTCAACCAAGGACTCTGTGCCGTTCTTGAGAGAAGCTGTACCGCTGTTGAGAGTATCGTTGTTATCTGTAGCAGTCTTAAGACCTGCTGTAAGTGTATGTGAGCCGTCGTAAAGTGTGATAGCACCGTCATTAAGTGCAGAAGCACCGTTATTAAGTGTATCGTTGTTGTCTGTTGCTGTCTTGAGACCGCTTGTGAGGCTGTTTGATCCGCTGTAAAGTGTTGCCGCACCGTTATCAAGTGAAGCCGCACCGTTATTCAGTGTATCATTGTTGTCTGTTGCTGTCTTGAGACCGCTTGTGAGGCTGTTTGATCCGCTGTAAAGTGTTGCTGCACCGTTATCGAGTGAAGTAGCACCGTTATTAAGAGTATCGTTGTTGTCTGTAGCTGTCTTGAGACCTGCTGTGAGGCTGTTTGATCCGCTATAGAGTGTTGCCGCACCGTTATCGAGTGAAGTAGCACCGTTATTCAGTGTATCGTTATTGTCTGTTATTGTCTTGAGACCTGCTGTGAGATCGCTTGAACCGTTGTAAGCGCTGTCGGTAGCATTTGCAAGAGTTGAAACACTGCTTGAAAGTGTGCCCGAAACTGCATCGGAAACTGACTGTGCTCCGTCCTTAAGAGTGGAAGCACCCTCTTCAAGAGCCTTAACACTTACTAAGAGACCGCTTGTCTCATCGTTAACTGCAGAGTTAAGTGATGAAAGACCGTTTGCAATCTGAGAAGCACCGCTTGCTGCTGAATTTACAGCTGTAACAAGAGATGTGCTTGACTCTGTATCTGTGCTTACAGCATAGTGAAGACCGGATATACCGTCTGCTACTGCAGTAGCTGCCTGTGAAAGGCCTGAAAGCTGAGCACCTGTATTCTGAACATTTACAGCAACTTCTGCTACATCACTTGAAGCTGTAGAAATAGCACTTGCACTGCTGGAAATTGTTTCAGCGTAACCTGTAAGATTATCGGCACTCTCTACAACGTTGTTAGCTGAGTTAGATATACTTACACCGCTGTTGTTGATTATGTCTGCGATATTTCTGATTTGCTGAGCTGTAGCTGAATCACCGCTAGCTTCAAGATTATCTGCGATAGAAGAAAGATTGTAGTACTGGCTTGTTACTGTTGCAGCTTCATATGCGATATTGTTAGCGTCAGTTTTAACCGAACTGCTCATGTTGTTTGCAGCATTTGTAAGCTGTGCGGAATAGTCGCTAATGCTCATTGAAGCACTGTTGATATTAGTAGCATCCTGAGAAAGGGAAGTACCTGCTTCGCCTACGGATGAGAGATTGTTCTTAATGCTGTTTGCATAAGGCTCAAGGTTGCCAAGTGTGCTGTTAACAGTATTTACACCTGACTGAATGCCTGCAAGACCTGAGGAAAGCTGTGAGCTGGAAGAAGCAAGTGTCTGTACGCTATTTCCAAGACCGCTGTCACCACCGGCTGCTGTGCTGAGCGCATTAAGACCTGCATAAACCTTGTTTGCACCGTCTGAAAGGCTCTTTGTAGCAGTTACCAATGATGGGTTTGTCTCGTTACCTACATTAACTGCATAGTTAAGAGAAGCTACGCCGTTGTTAATCTGGTCAAGACCTGATGTAAGGTTGTTGGAGCCGTTATAAGCTGTGAGAACACCTGCCGTGTAATCTGCGATACCGCTCTTGAGTGTTGCTGTGCCTGTCTTAAGGTCAGATGCACCGCTTGTTAACTGAGCGGAACCCTGATAAGCTGTGAGAATACCTGCTGTGTAATCTGCGATACCGCTCTTGAGTGTTGCTGTGCCGTTCTTAAGTGTAGCCGCACCGTCTGTTATCTGAGAAGAACCCTGATAAGCTGTGAGAATACCTGCTGTGTAATCTGCGATACCGCTCTGAAGTGTTGCTGTACCGTTCTGGAGTGTAGCCGCACCGTCTGTTATCTGAGCTGAGCCCTGATATGCTGTGAGAATACCTGCTGTGTAATCTGCGATACCGCTCTTGAGTGTTGCTGTGC
>CAVBOS010000160.1:0-4468 GCA_963597005.1 Lachnospiraceae bacterium | reverse complement strand
TGTTTGGAGAAGACTTTCCGAGGCTAAAATTTTCCTCTACTGAGAATACAGCACGGCATCGTATTCTGCACCGAACTATCAAAAAAATACATATAAATTCATTTTCCCGTCTTGCGTCAAGCGATTGGAAAATTATTAAATGATTTAAACTCTATCGGCTCTGTGAAAATCAGAGCCGATTTTTATTTGTCCTTTTTTCTTGACAGTCACAAAATTAGAGTCTATAATCAAAACAAATATAAAAAACCGCTGAATGTGAGTAGTAACTGTGAGGAAATCTCAAAGAGAGCCGAATTAGGTGAAAATCGGCAGATGAAACTGCAGTGAATGGACACATGAGGGCACTCGGGAAAGAAGTATCGGGTGACGTTCGCCGCGTTAAGGCTTTAAGTGGATAGGATTTTTCCTGTCAATTTGGGTGGTACCGCAGAACCTTACGCTTCTGTCCCTTGTTTGGGGGACGGAAGCGATTTTTGTTTTTATCACATTAAAGCATTTAAGCACAAAAACTAAAAAGAGAGGATAAGATTATGGAGTACAAATTTGCTAACAGAATTTCATCACTTAAGCCGTCCGCAATTCGTGAGATTTTCAAGTATGCGGCAGATCCGTCATATATTTCGCTTTCAGCGGGAAATCCCGCACCGGAAGCATTCCCCGTCAAGGAAATTGCGGAGATCAGCGCAAAGCTGCTTGAGGAAAATCCGATTCTGGCACTTCAGTACAACCAGACCGAGGGCTATCCTCTTCTTCGT
The DNA here is from genome assembly GCA_963597005.1 of Lachnospiraceae bacterium. Taxonomy (GTDB): domain Bacteria; phylum Bacillota; class Clostridia; order Oscillospirales; family Acutalibacteraceae; genus SIG603. The sequence goes on along the minus strand of CAVBOS010000160.1, from coordinate 3,713 downwards.
GAGGAACTGAAAAAGTACCTCAAGGAAAACCACAACATAGGCAGAGAGTCCGACACTCTCATAGTCACAAGCGGCGCTCAGCAGATAGCAGACCTTCTCACAAAGGCTACCGTCAACGAGGGCGATGTCGTCATCAGTGAAGCACCTTCCTTCATCGGTTGCCTCAACACCTTCCGTGCATACGGCGCAAAGCTTGTCGGCGTTCCGATGGAGAGCGACGGCATGAATGTCGAAAAGCTCGAGGAGGCACTCAAGAATAATCCGAACGCAAAGTTCATCTACACAATTCCGAACTTCCAGAATCCGTCTGGAATCACAATGAGCCTTGAGAAGCGCCACGCTGTTTATGAGCTCGCAAAGAAATACGGAGTTCTCATTTTTGAGGATAACCCATACGGAGACTTGAGATACAACGGAGAGTACATTCCTCCGATTAAATCCTTTGACGAGGACGGCATAGTAATGTATGCGGGCTCTTTCTCAAAGGTCATAAGCCCCGGTATGCGTGTGGCTTATGTTTACGGCCCAACACCCGTTGTTCAGAAAATGGTTATCTGCAAGCAGGGCGCAGACGTTCACACCAACATTTGGTCACAGGTTGTTTGCTATCACTTCATGCACGACTACGACTTCAACGCACATCTCGAGAACCTAAGAAAAATCTACACAAAGAAGAGACTCGTTCTTCTCGATGCAATGGAGAAATATCTAACACCTTACATCACTTGGGATGATTTTGACGGCGGTCTGTTCGCTTGGTGTCATCTTCCCGAGGGCGTCGATATGCAGGACTTCTGCATGAAAGCCGTTGAAAGAAAGGTTTGCGTTGTTCCGGGAACAGCATTCCTCACGGACAGCACAGAAAAATGTGATGCTTTCAGAATCAACTTCTCAACGCCGACGGACGAGCAGCTCGTCAAGGGAATTGAAATTCTCGGCGGCTTGATTAAAGATATTATGAACGAAAAATAAGAACGGAGATTTTTACAATGGAAAACCAAACCCCTAAAAAAAGAGTGCTGAGCATGGTTCAGCCGACAGGTACATTTACAATCGGCAACTATTTCGGAGCACTTAAAAATTTTGCCGCACTTCAGGACGAATACGAGTGCGTATATGCAATGGCTGATTTACACGCTATCACCGTAAGACAGGAGCCGAAGCAGCTCAGAGAAAACGTATATAAATCCTATGCGCTCACACTCGCATGCGGAATCGACCTTAACAAGTCAATTCTGTTTTTACAGAGCCAGGTTCCCGAGCACAGCCAACTCGCATGGATACTCAACTGCTACACCCAGTTCGGCGAGCTCTCGAGAATGACGCAGTTCAAGGATAAGTCCGCTAAGCATGCCGACAACATTAACGCAGGTCTTTTCACATATCCTTGCCTTATGGCTGCGGATATTCTCCTCTATCAGGCTGATTATGTCCCAATAGGAGCAGACCAGAAGCAGCACTTGGAGCTCACAAGAAACATCGCAGAGAGATTCAACGGACTTTACTCCCCCACATTCACTGTTCCCGACGGAATTATCCCAAAGAACGGCGCAAGAATCATGAGCCTTGCAGATCCGACAAAAAAGATGAGCAAGTCTGATGATAACACCAACTCTTTCATCACTTTACTCGATCCGAGGGACACAATCATCAAGAAGTTCAAGCGTGCCGTAACCGACTCCGAAGCAAGCGTTCACTACGGCGAGGGCAAGGACGGAATCAACAACCTTATGGGAATTTATTCTGCCGCAACAGGCAAGACCTTTGACGAGATTGAAAAAGAATTCGAAGGAAAGGGCTACGGCGACTTCAAGGTAGCCGTCGGCGAAACCGTTGCCGATTGTCTCGCTCCTATTCAGGAAAAGTACAACGAGTACATTTCCGACAAGAAGTTCCTCGAGAAGTGCTTTGCCGAGAATGCCGAGAAAGCTCATTACATTGCAAGAAAGACTGTTTCCAAGGTAATGAGAAAAGTCGGTTACATCAATCTTTGATATGATAAAATCGTCAAGCGGCTGCTTAAAAACAGCCGTTTGATTTTTTCTTGCATATATGTTACAATAGTCAAGCTGAAATAAATTAATATGTGCCCGTAGCTCAGTTGGATAGAGCGTCAGACTCCGACTCTGAAGGCCGTGCGTTCGAATCGCATCGGGTGCGCCAAAAAGTCTCACACAAGAAGTGTGAGACTTTTTCTGTTTAGATAAACTTGTTATTTTTCTTTCCCAAACGGTACTTAAAATCGTTGTAGCTGAATTTTACAATTTCATTTACCGTGCCGTCCTTTTTTCGTGAATAAATCGACGGAAGCGGCATGCCGTTGAAGGTGTTGTTTTTACAGGTGGTGTAAATTGCCATGTCACCGAACACAAGCATATCTCCTGCTTTCGGCAAGGCGTCAAAACTGTAATCACCTATCACATCACCGGCAAGGCAGGTCGGCCCCGCAAGTCGCACGTCAAATGCTTTCTCACCGCATTCTGCGGCATCAAGAAGCGGCGGCTTATACGGCATTTCAATAACATCAGGCATATGGCATGCGGCGCTTGCATCCAAAATCGCAATATTTACGCTTCCGTTTTTCACAACATCGAGAACCCTTGTCAATAAAAAACCTGCGTTAAGTGCACAAGCCTCGCCCGGCTCAAGATATACCGTAACTCCCCATTCATTTTGAGCACGCCGAATACATTTTTCAAGCGTGTTCATATCGTAATCGGGACGGGTAATGTGGTGTCCTCCGCCGAAATTCAGCCATTTCATATTTGGAAGTATATCACCGAATTTCTCAGCTACGGCATCGAGTGTCACTTTGAGGTCATCGGAATTTTGTTCGCAAAGCGTATGAAAGTGTAAGCCGTCCAAAAGATTCAATAAGCTTGGATTTTCCTTAACCGCTTCATCAAGCTGAGCACGGGTTGTGCCCAAACGGCTCCCCTTCGCACATGGGTCGTAAATCTCATGGCCGTCCTGTGTCGAGCGCTCGGGGTTTATGCGAAGTCCGACGCTCTTCCCCATTCTTTTTGCCGCCACACCGAATTTTTCAAGCTGTGTCGGCGAATTAAAAACTATATGGTCGGCATAAGAAAGAAGCTCATCCATTTCATCTTCACGATAGGCGGCACAAAAAACATGTACCTCTTTATTCGGCATTTCCTCCGCACCGAGTCGTGCTTCAAACAAACCGCTTGCCTCAGTACCTGCCAAGTCATTAAAGAACAGCGGATATAAATCGTAATTACTGAATGCTTTTTGTGCAAGCAGAACCTTGCATCCCGTCCGCCTTGAGAGATTGCCCAAAATTTCAGCGTTTCTTGCGAGTGCCGCTTCGTCAATCACATAGCAAGGCGTGGGCAAATCAAGAAATGCTTTCGGTATTGCTCCTTCAACAGCCGCAAACGGAGGCAAAATCTTCTTTGTATCTGTCATCAGTCCACCAAGACAGGATTGTGGTTCTCATTTCTTGGCAAGCCGTACTTGTCAAGTGCGTCAAGGAACGGGTCGGGATTGAACTCCTCAACCGTGTAAACTCCCGGCTTTATCCACTCGCCCTTTAGCATCATGAGCGCACCGCACATTGCAGGAACACCTGTTGTGTAGCTTATCGCCTGACTGCCAACCTCACGGTAGCACTCCTCGTGATCGCATACATTATATATGTAGTAGCTTTTTTCCTTGCCGTCCTTCTTTCCCGTGAAGATACAGCCGATGTT
>CAVBOS010000159.1:0-4490 GCA_963597005.1 Lachnospiraceae bacterium | reverse complement strand
GTATACAGACCTTTTACTATGATTTCAGTATTTTTACGAGCAGCAGAAGCGTATTTCCGAAAAATGCTGTTTTCTTAGCGGGTGTAACCGAATATCATCCGAGTGTCAGTAAATATATGCGTGAATTGGGTAACGAGAACATTATGAAAATGCTTCTTGAGGACAATGTTTACTTTGTCGGAAACAATTCTCCGCATATGCTTTTGCAATATTTCCACGAGCACGGAAAAGAGAATGTAGAACTCGAAGCATGCGGAATTATTGACGATTATCAAATTTGGAAATACAGACTCCTATGAGTTAGCATTTGACAGTCTGAGTCCGAGAGGGCTTGGACTGTTTTAAATGTTAACAATTAACGATTGAAATGACTCAGCGTTGACAAATAAAATAAATCAGTTTAGAATAGTTGTAATCTGTACGCTACGGAGGGGAAATATGAAACAATGCATGGATTCTGAAAATCTGCACAGAAGACTGAAAAAAATAATCGGACAGGTGCAGGCAATAGATAAAATGATTGACGAGGATGTTCCTTGCGAGGATATCTTATCGCAGCTAAATGCTGCCAAGTCTGCTCTTCACGGCTGTGGTAAGGTAGTGCTTGAGGGTCATATCAAGCATTGCGTACGTGACGGCATCGAGCATGGAGACGCTGACAAAACCATTGAGAATTTCACGAAAGCCGTTGAGCGTTTCGCAAACATGGGATAATTTTACAGCTTGAAATCTATGAACAGCATTCAGAATTTTTGAGTGCTGTTTTTGTTTTTTACGCTTGACAACCTATACCCCTATAGGTATACTATAGGTATACCCCGTAGGGTATAAAATAGAATATTAACTCTATAAGAGGGAAAGAAGGTATCTGATGAAAAAGCTTATGAAAAGGCTTGAAACAATATTAGAAATCGGAAGGCTGAAAAAGGATATAATCTTGATAGTTATATCGGGAATATCTCTTGTGCTAAGTCTTTTTGCCGAGCTTAGACTTCCGTTCAATATATCTTGGGTCGCAATCATGCTTTGTGGAGTACCGATTATTCTTGAGGCGGTCATTGGATTAATAACAGAGTTTGATATTAAAGCAGATGTTCTTGTTTCAATTGCACTCATAGCTTCAATATGTATCGGTGAGTATTTTGCGGCAGGAGAGGTTGCTTTTATCATGCGGATAGGTGCGTTACTTGAAGATTTGACGGTTGCAAAGGCGAGAGCGGGAATAGAAAAGCTTGTTAAACTTACACCGCAAACGGCACGAATTATCAGTGGCACGGGTGAAACCGTTGTATCTGCAGATAAGGTGAAGAAAGGCGATATTATCAGAGTTTTACCCGGCGAAAGTGTTCCTGTTGACGGAGTGATAATATCGGGTGAGACATCAATTAACCAGGCTGTTATGACGGGAGAATCGTTGCCTGTTGATAAAACAGTCGGTGATGAAGTCGCAAGCGGTACGGTCAATCAGTTCGACGCTTTTGAGTTGAGAGCCACAAAGGTTGGCGAGGACAGCTCAATTCAAAAAATGATAAAACTTGTTCAGTCGGCAGACGCAGGAAAGGCTAAAATAGTCGGAATAGCAGACAGATGGGCAACTTGGATTGTTGTTATCGCACTTACATCCGCAGGACTTACATGGTTAATCAGCGGGCAGATTATCAGAGCTGTTACAATTCTTGTTGTTTTCTGTCCTTGTGCATTGGTTTTGGCAACGCCTACAGCAGTTATGGCGGCAATCGGCAATGCTACAAAGCACGGTTTTCTTGTCCGTGAGGGCGACGCACTCGAGAGATTGTCCAAAGTAAGGACAATAGCTTTTGATAAAACAGGTACGCTGACCTATGGAAAGCTGACAGTTACGGCATACAAGAGTGTTAGCGAAAAATATTCCGATTCGGATATTTTTGCTTTTGCCGCTTCGGCTGAGGTTATGTCCGAGCATCCGATTGGCAAAGCAGTTGTAGCTTCATATAAATCACAAATATCAACAGAGATTTTGAAGTGCTCTGATTTCAAAATGACAGTCGGCAGAGGTGTAACGGTACTTGTCGGGGACAGGAAAATTCTTGCGGGAAATATCGATTTACTTGGTGATAACGGAATTAAGATAAACGAAAATGATGAAATTAAAGCATTCTATGCGGCAGGAAGCACGGTTATATTTATCGGAATAGACGGTGAATACTGCGGTTATATCGTTCTTTCTGATGTTCTTCGTCAGGAAAGTGCGAATATGATAGACGGACTGAAAAAGCTTGATGTGACTCCTGTTCTGCTTACGGGAGACAACAAGAATGTTGCCAAGAGCATAGCTGATAAGCTTAATATTTCAGAGTACCGTTCAGAGTGTTTGCCTGAAGATAAGCTGACATACATAGAAGACAGTGAAAAGAACGGAAAGCCCGTTTGTATGATTGGTGACGGAATCAACGATGCTCCTGCGCTTAAGCGTGCTACGGTCGGAATTGCTATGGGCGGTATCGGAAGCGATATAGCAGTTGACGCGGCTGATATTGCACTTGTGGACGATGAGATCAAAGAACTGTCGCACCTTGTAGCGCTTTCAAAGCGGATGATGACAACAATCAAGCTTAATATGACGTTTTCCATGTGCTTAAACTTTATTGCGATTACGTTAGCGATTATCGGCACATTAAACCCAGTTGTCGGTGCACTGGTTCATAATGCAGGATCTGTCCTTGTGATTATAAATTCATCATTACTATTAAAATGGAGGAAGAAATAATGGTTTACAAAATTATCGGTTTAATAATAGGCTTGCTTGTGTTGATTGCAGGAATTTACTATCTCGTAAAAGAAAAGAATGATCCTGAGTCAAAGAAAATTTACTCGATTTTTAGCCTTGTGGGAGCTTTGGTTTCCGTCTGTTGTGTGTTAATGCTTCTATTCTAAAATCCATATACAGCAAAAAGGAACTGTCGGTTCGTTTGACAGTTCCTTTTGTGTTATCTATTATGCGGTAAAGCTCACCTCAAATATCGTGCCGCCGCCTTTGTTGTCTTTAACCGAAATGCTTCCGCCGTGCACTCTCACAATTTCCTTCACAAGCGAAAGTCCCAGTCCGACTCCGCCTAAGGCACGGCTTCTTGATTTATCAACTCGGAAGAACGGCTCGAAAATTCTTTCCTTCATGTCATCGGGGATACCGTTTCCGTCATCGGCTACCGTGATAGATATTTTGTCGTTTCTTTTCTTAGTCGATACAGTCACGTTTCCGCCCGAGTGGTTATACTTGATAGCATTTTCGGTGAGATTATAGACCAATCGATAAATGAGAATATCACTTCCAGTCATGCTGACAGGCTCGCAGTCGTTATTCAGAGTAATATTCTTTTCTTGAGCAAGCGGGTCAAGGTCTGCTGTCACTTCTTCGATTAATGCGTCAAGCTCAATCACTTCGTCTCGTGCAACCGTTTGCAGTTCGCTCATATTGAGAAGAGTTTTAACTGTTTTGCTGAGCTGTTCGCATTGCTCGCCCATTTTTTTGATTGTTTCGAGTGTTTGATTATCGGTTTCCGAATGATTCTCTGAGTTGTATAAGTCAAGCTGTAATTGCATAACGGCAAGGGGAGTTTTTAGCTCGTGAGCAGCGTTTGCAGTGAACTGCTTTTGAATTTCAAACGCTTCGCTGATTCGGCTTAGCATCTGGTTGTATGCGGCACTCAAGCGGTTAAGCTCTTTTAAGTTGTTCTCTTCAAGCTTGGAGTTTGATAGGTTTTGTGCAGTTACTTTCTCGATTTGATCGGTAAAATCATTGAGCGGCTTTAATGCTCTGCCACTGATAAAATAAGTGAGTATGCCGCCCAAAACAGCAGAGAAAGTCGAAAAGAGAAAGCTTTGCTTTTTGTAATCCAACTTGTTATTGAAAACACGAATTGAAAAATCACTGGCAAATTCTGCCCAGTTATCCTCAGAAATTGTTATCAGAATATTATCTGAATTGTTTTCGTCCGAACCGCCAGATTCGCTTTGAGAATTTACGGCTTCCTGCAAAGAATCAATATAATAAACTCCGTTGCTGTAAACATAGAGAGTGATTGTCGCACTGATTGTGGCAATTAATAAAGTGGTGATTAGGGTCAGGCGCCACTGAAGTGATATGCTTTTCATTCTGCGTCCTCCTTAAACTTATAGCCCTCGCCGATTTTGTTGACAATGGGGTCAAACCCGAGTGCCGCTTTTAACTTTTTTCGAAGTGACGACATATGAACACGGATAGAGCCGCTGAAGCTGTCTGCGTTTGCGTCCCAGACATGCTCGATAAATTCTTCCTGACTAATCGGTCGTCCTCGGTTTAGAAGTAAATATTCGAGAATACCGTTTTCCTTTCTCGTAAGAGAAACGGATTTTCCCTCTACAAAAGCCTCACGCTTTTTGGTATCGAAAGAAAGTTTCCCATAAGTTAAACATACATCGTTTTGCACGAATTTTCTTCTTGTGAGGCTTCTTATGCGTGCTTCAAGTTCTTC
>CAVBOS010000158.1:0-4520 GCA_963597005.1 Lachnospiraceae bacterium | reverse complement strand
GTGGAAGGGGGCAATTATTTATCAATAAATTAGCCCCTGTAAATACAATAAGTTGGCGAACACCAATTATTTTTATTGAAAGTTGTCAGATATTATGGTAAAATAACTTAGCGTATTTGCAGTAAAGGAGGGTTGCAATGAAAGTCAGTTACGATAAACTATGGAAAATTTTGATTGACAAGAAGATGAAAAAATATCAATTAAGAGAGCAAGCTCATATCAGCAGTAATTCAGTCGCAAAACTCAGCAAGGATGAGTTTGTGAGTATGGAAGTTCTTATGAAGATTTGCGAAACTCTTGATTGTAATATTGGCGACATATGCGACTTCCTTAAAGAGGACGGAGATGTAACCGATGCATAAGACAAAAGAACAAATCTCCTACAATATGCAACAGATAAAATCCAAAGATACAAAAATTGAGGTTGCACTCAGAAAAGAGCTGTGGTCAAGAGGTTTGCGTTATCAAAAGAACTCGAAGAAAGTATTCGGTAAGCCGGATATTGTTTTTATCGGAAAAAAGGTTGCGGTCTTTTGTGACAGTGAGTTTTGGCACGGTTACGATTGGGAGAATAAGAAAAAAGATTTTAAATCAAATCAGGATTTTTGGATTCCGAAAATTGAGAGAAATATTGCCCGTGATATTGAAGTTAATGAAACACTTAAAAATACAGGTTGGACGGTGTTGAGGTACTGGGGCAAGGATATAAAGAAGAATTTACAGGCGTGTGCCGATGAAATTGAAAGGACGGTAAAAAGTAAGAATGGCTAAGTATAAATCAATTGATTTATTTGCGGGAATCGGCGGCATTCGTCTTGGCTTTGAGCGAGCGTTCGGCGATGAAATCAACACTGTGTTTGTCAGCGAGTGGGACGAATACGCACAAAAAACATATAAGGCTAATTTTAAAGATGATTTTGATATTGCCGGAGATATTACAAAAATAGATGAAAAGGAAGTACCGGAGTTTGATATTTGTCTTGCCGGCTTCCCTTGTCAGGCATTCAGTCTTGCCGGAAAAAGACAAGGCTTTGATGATAATTACAAAGGTCTTTGCAGAGGAACTTTGTTTCTTGATGTTGCAAGAATATGTGAATTGCACAAGCCTAAAGTTATCTTCTGCGAAAATGTCAAAGGTTTGAAAATCCACGACAGAGGAAGAACTTTTGAAATTATCACAAAAACTTTTGAAAACTTGGGATACAAGGTATTCAGCAGTATTCTGAACAGCAAGGATTTCGGTGTTCCTCAAAACAGAGAGAGAATATATATCGTATGCTTCAGAGAAGATGTTGCTCCGACAGAGTTTCATTTTCCGAAACCTACGGGAGAGAGTGTTTGTCTGAAAGATATTCTTGATACTGCTCCTATTTCTCCAAAATATTATTTGAGTGATGTCTATATGGAAACACTCAGAAATCATAAAGCAAGGCACGAAGCTAAAGGAAACGGGTTTGGTTATGAAATCCGTCCCTTAGACGGTATTGCCGGAGCTATTGTCTGCGGAGGTATGGGCAGAGAAAGAAATCTGATTGTTGACAGCAGAGAGCATAGTATGGTGCCGGTAACGCACATAAAAGGTGAAATTAACAAAGAGGATATAAGAAAAATGACACCCCGTGAGTGGGCAAGGTTACAAGGCTTCCCGGACAGTTACAAACTTGAATTGTCTGATACACACCTGTACAAGCAATTTGGAAACAGCGTAACAGTAAATGTCATTGAAGCTATCGCAAAGGAAATTAAGGGGGTACTCGATAATGTGGGCGTTTAATTATGGTGAGTGGACAGAAGCATATGTTTTTCTGCGTTTATTGGGAAATGGTCGAATATATGCCGCTGATGGCAATTTTGAACGAAACGCAAATGTCTATATCGATATTTTGAATATAATCCGTTATGAAAAAGACCATATTTTAAAATTTCAAAGGGAATTAGAAGCTGTTAGTGCTAAAGATAATGATATGGTTTTTAAGGTGTTACCATATAATGAGCTTGTTGAAAAAGCAGACTACTTATATGATGCTATCAAGTCTGTAACAACGGCAGATAGAAAATTTACTGTGCCTGAAATAGAAGATTATCTGTCAGAATTAAAGTTTTCTCAACCTAAAGTTCCTAAGTTACCAAGAAATGTCGAAGATGAGTATGGAAAGAAAACAGATATCATAATCACAATACAGGATTCGACAGACTTTGCTATATCAACAACCGGTTTTTCAATTAAATCACATTTAGGAAGTCCATCGTCTCTATTTAATTCTGCATTGGCTTCAAATTTTATGTATGAAATAGTTGGTTGTAACGATATTGAAATGAACAAAATCAATGGCGAGTATATTTTATCAGAAATAGGAATGTTTAAATATATAAAAGAGAACCCCGAATTATCGTTAAGGTTTATTGGTACTTCAGAAAAGTTCAATGAAAATTTAGACTTTATTGAGCTTAAAATGCCTGAAATTTTGAATTGTGCTATTTTAACTCAAATAGGATATTATGAACGAGCACGTTCAAGCAAAACAAAAGATATTGTTGAAAAGATAGTCCAAATGAATCCAGTCGGTGTTAGGCGTCCTGAGATATGGTATGAAGCAAAAATGAAAGATTTTCTTTATGCCACCTTTTCTGGATTAACTGCTACAGAACCATGGGATGGAAGAAGGAAATTATCCGGTGGGTATATAGATGTAGGGGCAGATGGTGAAATGTTATACTACAGGGCAGTGTCAGATGATGTATTTAATACTTACTTGTATGAACATACTTTTTTTGACAGACCTAGTAGAGGAATCAACAAAGACAGAGCTAAGGTTATTGCTCAAGCTATTCTTGATGGAAGAAATGCTACAGATGAAGAAATAAAGGCTGCAACAACTAAAACAAACGGCAAACCAAAAGATAAAAAGGGTGATTGGGGATATGTTTTCAAAAAGGATGATGGCAAGTATTATATAACTATCAATTTTCAAGTAAGATTTATATAGAAATGTTTGTGGCTTAAAATTAATACTTGTTTGCTAACATCAGAATATTAGATAAATCCATTAACTAATTCTCATTCGAGTAAGACAAAAGCATCGTATTCATTTACGGTGCTTTTTTGTTGCCCTAAAACCCACAAACAGCGTTAAATCCGCTCAGACGATAAAGTTAGCGACTGCGGAAAAATAAACGCTCATATCGAAAGAAAACGCTCAAAATCGCCCCGAAACATAACAGTTCGGTGAGGTCTTGGGCGTTTCTTTATATTAAGAAATCGGCACGGAAGGGAGGTGGTGCTTATGCCCCGTATGCCGAATTACATCAGGAGAGAGTGGGCATTCTTTCTTGATGAGCGTGGACGGAAGAAATACAGTCTGACTTGCAGAAATTGTGAAAGGAGCTGCAAGCAAAGCTTTCGTGCCACAATACTGAGATGTCCGAAATATTTATCTAAGAGGAGGAAACTAAGTGAATGATGAAATCAACGTAGAACTTGAAGTAACAAAGGCAAGTGAAGTTACACCGACGGAGGTTAAGTGGCTTTGGTATCCGTATATTCCTTTCGGAAAGCTGACGCTTCTGCAAGGTGACCCGGGAGACGGTAAGAGTAAGTTTATGCTCTCGGTGGCGGCTCTGCTTTCAAAAGGCGAACTGCTTCCCTTTACTGACGAGGAGGAACAGCTTGAACCGATGGTAGTTATCTATCAAAGTACTGAAGATGATAAGGACGATACAATCGTTCCTCGGTTTAACTCCGCTGACGGAAACGGCGAAAATCTTATCTTCATCAATGAGGATAAAAAGCATTTGACCTTTGGGGATAATCGTATCCGTCAAGCGGTAGAAAAGTACCAAGCTAGGCTTTTGATACTCGACCCACTAAGCTCATATCTCGGTGAGGACAGTTCAATGAACAGTGCCAACGAGATGAGGGCGGAGCTTAACAATCTGATTGACCTTGCAAAGGACAGCGGTTGTGCAATCGTTATTGTTGCACATATGAATAAAGCAAAAGATTTTTCACCGCTGTACCGCAATAATGGTTCAATTGATATTCCGGCGGCTGCAAGAAGTGTTCTTGCAATTACCAAGACGCCGAATAAAGAAAATCCGGCAGAGCGTTATCTGGTGCAAGTGAAAGCGAACCTTGCACCGATGGGTTCGGCAATTAAATTTGAAGTCTGCGACAAGGGTGTGAAGTTCATTGATGAAATTGAACTTACAGCCGAGCAAGCGTTTTCGGTTTACTCACCGAGCGTCGGCAGACCGAGTGATGTATCTGCTTCGGCAGAGAAATTTATCAAGGAGCTTTTAGCTAATGGCAGAATGTCAGCAAGCGAATGTGAGGAGAAATTAAGAGAAGCCGGATTCAAAAAATCAACCTACAAAAAGGCAAAGCGAAATGTCGGAGTGCTGTCTGTCAAAGACGGCTTCACTTGGTATTGGCGATTGCCTGAAACTTTATATCAGCAAGAAAAATGGGAGGAAGTCGGAGAGAATGACGACCTCCCTTTTTGATTGCGGTGTCTTAAAGG
>CAVBOS010000157.1:0-4615 GCA_963597005.1 Lachnospiraceae bacterium | reverse complement strand
ATCCAATATCGGAGCAAAACGAGAACTTTTCTTAGAACTGGTAATACATGACTTTGACATTGTTGTTTTTGATGAAAGCGACAGAGTACAAAAAACACTTGATGAGTTATTTATGCCCAAAACAAGCTTCAACGATTATATCCGTGGAATCCGCCATGAGTTCAGTCAATGTATGAATCAAAATCAAAATGAAAGATACCCAAATGACGCATCTAAACACTACAAAGATCAGCAGTCAAAATGTATGACCATTCTTAGTTGTGTTAACGAGTCTCTAACGAAAAATTTATCATGGAATAAAATTGCAAACGGAGACTATTTTTCAGCTCTTCTTCTATTAGAGGATCTGTATGGTGAAGATTCAAAAGAAGCTTCAAATAAAGACTCGAAACTGAAAATTCCAAAGGCTGTTTACCAAGCCATATACAATTTGATTGATATAAAAGAAAAAAATATGTCTCAGAATGGTACTCTATGGGTAGCCCTTGAGTGTTCTTGCATCGATTCACAGAACACAAGTGTTTTCGACAAAATATATAATGACTGGATAAATGAGCTCGGCGATAAATTTCCGCGCCCTGAGGATATGAATTTGAGGCAAGAGCAAGATAACCGTATCAAGCTTATTTTGCGGCTTATATATTTTGATCACCATATCCGTGACCTCAGAGATGCATTTGAGTCAAGTCATGAAACATCATACGGTCAAAATGATCTGTTCAGCTTTTTGCAAACCCGTTTTATAAAGCAACAATATCTACTCCCCTCCGCTTTGTGCGGCAACCTTTTTGGCATGAAAAAGACAGATAACGACGATATTATTTTGTACCGTCAATATGCATTTGGAAGGAGCCTCATGAAAGACCTTCCGTATCTAAAAACCGATTCTCGGGGCAATCCTATGGGCCCGCATGTTATCATGTTATCAGGCTCCAGTTGGGCTGAGGGATCTTATGAGTACCATATAAACAGACCCGTGAATTACATCTTGGAAGCCGACAGTGAGAAACGTGCATTTTTAGAAAAGACCCGATTCTTTGAGTCCGGTTTTACCGAGTGTGTTTCAGGTTCACCCGATGACAAACGCATGGATAATCTTCGTCAGTTGACGCAAAATGCTGCCGAATTGATTATCAAAGAGTACAATAGAAATGTAGGGAAAATCCTCTTGGTTGTAAACAGCTATGCCCAGGCAGAGCAAGTACAGCGAACACTTCAGAATGAGTTGAGAAGCAAAAACTGCCCCGCTAAAATTTGTCGGATGGTTTCGGACGCTGTCAGCAACGAAAATGCCCAAGGAACAGTTCGCCGTGGAGAAGTAAACCGCTTCGCCAATATGGAAGAGGAGATTTTGATTGCTCCCGCATTGGCAATCGAACGAGGACACAATATAGTCGATGAGACAGGTCACTCTGCTCTTTGTGCCGTGTTTTTTATGGTGCGGCCGATGTCTGTTCCTGATGACATTCAGCAGAACGGAAGCAAGCTTAACGGATTGGTCGAGTCTCATTGTCGGCGTGAGTCTTATGAATCGCTGTTCTCATACAATTTGCGTGCAAGACAATATGCAACACAGCACTGGGTAAAGATGAACAAAACCAAATCACATGGCTTATCTTACTTGGATGACGACGAGAAAAAGGATATTGTTGCAACTTTATTTATTTTGATTTTACAGATTTTCGGCAGATTGGCACGAGTAACCGATGTAACTAAGCCCGAACCGCATGTTTATTTTATCGACGGTGCATTTCGCGGTAAGGATGGAAAAAAAGGAAGCTTCGATTGCCTTTCCGAACTGGGCAGATACTTAGATACCCTGATTAACGGAGAAGACAGTGCCGAAATTGCCGAAACTCTTTATGCTCCGTTCTACAAAGCTTATCGAAAGGACATTTACTATGAAACAAAGTAAGAAACAAAGTAAAAATATCTATCCCTTGGCATATAAATTATCCCCAAAACAAACCTGCACTTTATACTATTTGGGTTTTCCTGCAAGTTGGAAGAAAGCGCTGCTTGACATCGCTCGAAAAAATAATCCAAATTTCAATGACGAATACGGTCTTCCGAGCAATACTCTGAAAAAGTTAGTAAACAGTTGGATGGAAGGTATAGCCGATTTATCTGTGCTAAGCGCAAAAAGCAATGATGAACACTGGCTTACATCATACTGCAAGTACTCTGAAAAAAGTATAGAAAAATTGTGCGGCATTATCAAGGCTTGGATAAACGCTACTTATATAACATCGCCAAAAGTAAAAAATACTGCCGTCAAAGATCTCGCAAGAGAATTTCGAAATTCGATGAGGTGGGAGGATCTGGCTGCTACTCAATCATCTGAGGAAGTTTGTCTTACGAATGAAGACGGTACTGTAAATGATTATGCTTATCAGGTAATTCCGCTCATTGCAGTCAACCGTTTGCTAAGCAAAGAAATTCCTCTCAACGGAGAAATACTGCACCTATGCTATGTTGCAAAAAACAGATTAATCAGCAATCCGATTACTGATATCAGCAGTCATCATAGATACTCCTTTGTTTTTGATTTTTCCGTTCAGACTACTCCGCCAAAAAGAAAAGCACTTCTGTTGTGCCAAATGAGCATTCGCCGTTGGATTCCCGACACATATAACAAAGAAAAAACGCCGTACCTGGAAAACGCAATCAATGTGCATATCAAGATTCCTGGTGAAGATAAATATTGTCAGGTTCCAATTGAATCTAACAAATATGTTAAGCATCCTGATTGGAAAATGCAGGATAACGAGTGCTACGATATTTGGGCAAAAGAAAAATTGCCGCCCGCCGAAGAAGTTTTGAAAAATCCTGCAACATATTCAGATAAGTATCTATTGCCATACAAAAACGGTATGAGAGGTTTTGTCGAGCCAAAAATCGGAACAGGCGTTTCTGTCCTTGACAAAGCAAATCTGTACAATTCTATATTTGACTTGCTTGGTGATATGGTTTGTGAGCAGCCTATAGCCGAACGAGCCGCTACGGTGAAACATCTAAAGAAATATAAGTCCCCACAGGAATATGAGAGCTCTGAGGATTTTCGAAACTGGGTGAGCAAATGTGCAGAGACTGACAAAATCACATTCGAGCTGTACGGCTTGTGGAAAGATGATTCACAGAAGCGACTGCTTGAAAGAATTGAAGAGAAAATCAAACTGGACTTTGGCGAAGAAAAAGACACATCTTGTCTGAAAGTAAGTCTAGTACATAAAGAGGTCGGCGATCTTGCGAATGAAATACCTATTCCGGCTGGAGAAACAATGAAATCGGCAAAAATCAAACAACGATACAAAATTGTCAGCGATTTGGGCAAAACCAACACGGTAACCGCATGTATTTTCATTTTACCGGGAAAAGATGATTATGGTAAAGGCGATCCGAAATCGGTTATTCGCAACGCCTTTGCCGAGACGGGAAGGGTTATACAGTTCGTTACTCCGAGCTCAACTTCAGACAAAAAAGAATCTGAAAAGAGTAAAATAGAAAATGCAGTATATGATATTTATCGTCAGTTGGGTATTGTGACTTTATTTAAAATCAATGAAAAACAACCGGAATTGGTCAATGTTCCGTGCGTTGGTATGCATATTCTGACTCAGATTCAAGGTCGTACAAAGGGAAACAATAAGAATAAAGCTCGTTTTCTTCCTATTTATGTTACGGTTAATTTAAAAGAGGGAAAGACACTGGTACAATGTGACGCATTCTCAAAGCGAACTGTTTCCTACCGTCAGGCTTGCCTTGAAATGGCAAATCTCTTTTGGAAAAGCGATTTGGAAGAACTCAGCAAAAAAACAAGCGAAAAACCGGCAAAGCAAAAGCTTTTAGACTTGAAAAATATTTACGATACGAAAGATAATTGTGTGCTTATGCTTGTGCAATCAGACGGCAACACACGGGCATTGTGGAGCGGTATCTCCGACAAGGAGATTGGCGATTACTCGGTGGAAGATAAATATTGTCCGTCTAAAATAAATGTCGGAAAATCGACTAGCAAATATCCACTAACTTTGACAAATTCAGGAGTGCGTATAATCAGAATAAGAAGCAATCAAGAGGTTCCTGATTATTACACAGAGCTGAGCAGTAAAGCAACAGATGAAAATTTGCAGCGTTCTTCTGTACAGGGAGTTTTTAAATATGAAGATGTGTACTGGGGTATTCATGGTAGACCAAATGAACAACGTTATAAACAAAGTGGCCAAAAATCCAAGATTGATTTTCCAAAGGATTCATTTGACGAAAAGGATATGATCGAACTTTATCCATTACAGCTTCAATCAGGCGACAATGCCGATCGCTGGATTCTCTTTGCCCAAGCTCTGAGCGAAATCTCTATTCAGTACAACAGACCGACTATTTTGCCTCTCCCTCTTCATCTTGCAAAATGTCTTGAAGAATACCTTTTCAATCCATAATCTATAGCAGATGTAACTCCTCTAAGGCAGTGAGTTCCGTCCGGGTTTTCAGTGTGAGAGGTTATAAATCTCACACTGAGCTAAATTCTGCAAACTATTTGACCGCCCCTACGGATTTCCTCCAAAACAAAAAAGGGAATGACCTAAATCATTCCCTTAATCTAACTATTATTCTG
>CAVBOS010000156.1:0-4632 GCA_963597005.1 Lachnospiraceae bacterium | reverse complement strand
GATATAAACAAGATTCTTACAATTGAAGCTTCGGGAATAGGTATTGCTTGCATTGTTGCACGTCATTTTAATGTTCCTGTTGTTTTTGCCAAAAAAACAAAAAGCATAAATATTGACGGTGAGATGTATGTGGCGGATGTCGTCTCATTTACTCACAAAAACACCAATCAGGTAATTGTCTCAAAAAAGTTCTTGACAACCGAAGATCATGTTTTAATTATCGATGACTTTCTTGCAAACGGTTGTGCTCTTCAAGGTCTTATCTCTATTGTTAATCAAGCAGGTGCAACAGTTGAGGGAATCGGCATAGCTGTCGAAAAGGGCTTCCAGATTGGCGGTAACATTATCCGCAACATGGGATATCAGCTGGAGTCTCTTGCTATTATCGATAGTATGGATGCATCTACCGGGGAGGTGAAGTTCCGTGAGCAGTAATAAAACAAAGAAGAAGTTAAATATGTCAGATGTTTCTCTTGATAATATTTACGTTCTTGACGGAAAAGTCCCTTTCGGTAAAGCAATTCCATTCGGACTTCAGCATATTTTGGCAATGTTTGTCTCAAATATCGCTCCGATTATTATCGTTGCTGCCGCTTGTGGTGTTGATGCAAGCAATACCGCGATGATTATTCAGAGTGCCATGCTTATTGCGGGTATCGGTACATTAGTCCAGTTGTTTCCAGTATGGAGAATCGGTTCAGGTTTGCCGATTGTAATGGGAATCTCCTTTACATTTGTTTCTATTGCTTGTGTCATCGGTGCTCAGTATGGATACGGTGCTATTATGGGTGCTGTTTTGGTTGGTGGTATTGTGGAAGGCGTTTTGGGCCTTTTCGCTAAATACTGGATAAAACTGATTACACCTATCGTTTCTGCAACAGTTGTTACCGCTATCGGCTTTTCACTGCTTTCTGTTGGTGCTGATTCTTTTGGTGGTGGAAGCAGCAATGCAGACTTTGGCTCAGCAACAAACTGGATTTTGGGCACAGTGACATTAGTTTGCTGTATAGTATTTAACATTTTCGCTAAATCATACCGTAAACAGCTTTCGGTTTTATTTGGACTTGTAATCGGCTATATTCTTGCTTTATTTATGGGAGTGGTTGATTTTTCTTCTGTCCGTGAAAGCAGTATAATCGCTTTGCCACATATTGTCCCATTTAAAATGGAATTTCATCTGAATGCGATTATCGCTTTTGTTTTGATCTTCCTCGTTTCGGCAACAGAAACCATTGGTGACACTTCCGCTTTGGCTTCTTCTGCACTCAACCGTAACGCAACAGAGAAAGAAACATCAGGCTCTATCGCATGCGATGGATTCGTAAGCGCATTGTCATCCGTTTTCGGTTGTATGCCGATTACTTCATTTAGTCAGAATGTCGGACTTGTTGCTATGACAAAGGTTGTTAACCGTTACGCTATCGGCACCGGTGCACTTATCATGATTATAGCAGGTATTTTCCCGGTTATCGGTGCTCTTCTTGCTACTTTGCCAAGCGCAGTTCTCGGCGGCTGTACTATTATGATGTTTGGTACAATCGTTGTAAGCGGAGTACAGATGATAGGTAAATGCGGTTACACTCAGAGAAACATAACGATTGCTGCTTTATCTTTGAGTATTGGTTTGGGATTCACTCAGTTCCCACAGCTTTTCGAGATATTCCCAAGCATTGTCAGCACTGTATTCGCAGAAAACTGTGTAGCAGTTGTATTTCTCAGTGCAATTATTTTGAACTTGATTCTTCCTAAAAATATGGAACCTGACAAATAAAACTCTGTTTAACAGTAGAAAGTTAGCAGTCATCAAGCAGCTCCGTAAAGCGAATTTGCTTTACGGAGCTGCTTATATTTATCGAAAATAATATCTTGGGGAGGCTATATATAAATGATATTTGGGATAAGCTATTTAATGAAGGTCTAAAAGTTTTGAAGCCAAGAAAAGTATCGGAAATGCTCGAAACAGCAGGTGCAACTGCTGTAGAATCAGTTTCCGGAAACATCTATGTCGGTGTATGCGTGATGGAGGATGTACACTCGGGATAGGTGCTGAACGAAATGCGATTTTCAACATGCTTACAAACGGTGAAGATGCAATCAAACGAGTTGTTGCTGTCAATTGGGACGGTAAAGTATTACCGCCTTGCGGTGCTTGCCGAGAGTTAATGACTCAGCTTATGACTGAAAATTATCGTGAAATTGAAATTGTGATCGATTACGAAACCAGAGAAATTATAAAGTTAAATGCCTTTACATCCAGGCGGTGAATTTAATGAAGAAAAACAGGCATAAAAATAAGACGCCCCTTTCATCAAAAATCTGGTGAAAGGGGCGTCTTTTGCCATTAATCTTTAGAATTTTTAAATTGAGGAGAAACCTTTTCCAAATACTTCACTTGTGCTGGACATTGAAATGAAGGCTTTTAGATTATTGCGGTGAATAAATGCTCGAACTGCCGCAGCTTGCTGTCTTGTAAGGGTTGTAAAAATCAAATACTTGTCATCGTTTGTGTAAGCGCCTTTTGCTTTAACGATAGTAGCACTTTTATTTAAATCTTTAATAATGAACTGGCAAATAGCATCCTTGTCATCACATGTTATCATAACTGACTTACGAAGCATGATATTTTCGATTATCGCATCAATCAAGAACGATTTAACTGTTAAACCAACAAAAGAGTAGAGCGCTGTTTTTATATCGAAAACAAAGCATGCGATGATGATCATTATCAAATCGGTAATGAAAAGTGCGATGCCTATATCCTGAACATGGGTGTATTTCTTAACAATCATTGCTACTACATCGGTTCCGCCGCTTGAAGCTCCTTCATAGAAAAGTAAAGCTGAAGCTATTGCAGGAAGAGTAATAGCAAAAACAAGCTCAAGCATAGGCTCGTTTGAAAGAGGGTGCTCCATGGGGTGGAATTTTTCAAATACCATCAACAGAGCCGATAAAAGAACAGTTGCATAGGTTGTTTTTAGAGCAAATTCTTTTCCGAGAAAAATAAAGCCCAAACCGAGTAAGAGAAAGTTTACGACTAAAGAAAATGCACTGGCGGACAGGGGGGTGATTTTTGCAAAGACTACAGCTGCACCCGTTACACCGCCGAAGCAGAAGTTGTTAGGAAACTTAAAAAAGTACACTCCGACCGCCATAATAAAAATGCTGATAGTGATAATCAGAAAATTTTTCAGTTTTTGTATCATAGCATGATACTCCTTTTGCCTTGAGAATAATGTGGTTTATTATAGTTTGAGTAAAGACATTTACTTATAAAATGTATCCACTGCAAAAACAACTCATAGTGTATAACCCTAAAACAATAAAGTCAACAGTTAATTTGAAATCAAACGAAAATATCTCGTTATGATAAAAAGTTATCAATTCATTCATTTAGACAATTATACAAACAATGTATCCAAGATATATAATTATTACAGATCAAGAATTTGTATTTATCTTTCATTCTTTTAGGAAACAAGGAGGACTATTCGGCAAATGGAAATTACTAAATCGGCTGTCGCAGGTACATTGGAGTCAAGTGACGCAATGGTAACTATCGAACCGAATGAAGACGGTATCGAATTTGAGCTCGAAAGCTCGGTCATCAACCAGTTTGGACACAGTATCAAGAATACGGTCTTAAAAACATTGGAACGTCTCGGTGTGGAAAATGTAAAAATCAAAGTTGTTGATAAAGGTGCTCTTGACTGCACATTAAAGGCAAGAGTTGAAGGCGCTGTTTTCAGAGCAGTTGACCAGAAAGAGGACTTGCCTTGGGGAGGTGCTATAAGATGAGTAATCCAAATAAAAAAAGATTAAGAAGAACCATGATGTTCTTAAATTGCCAAAAGCCAGGACTTATAAAGGATCCATATATTTATAAGCCAGACTCAATTATGCTCGACCTTGAAGATGCAGTTGCTGAAAAAGAAAAGGATGTAGCAAGATTCTCTCTTTATCATGCTTTACAGGAAATCGATTATCGTGGAGTAGAGCGAGTTGTCAGAATTAACGGTTTGGATACACCTTATTGGAGAGAGGATATCCGCTGTGCTGTGGCAGGAGGCGCTGACACAATACGTATTCCCAAAACAGAGAGTGCCAATGATGTGTATGTAGTTGAGAAGGAAATTGTCGCAGCAGAGAAGAAATACGGCATTCCTGAAGGCAGAACGCTCATTATGGCAGCATTGGAGTCTGCAAAGGGAATACTTAATGCTCTCGAGATTTGCCAGTCTTCCGACAGACTTTTTGGTATTGCTTTATCAGGCGGTGATTATACCAAGGATTTACAGACACATATCACAGGAACAGGCATCGAGCTTATGGGTGCAAGACAGCATATGATTATTGCAGCCAGAGCAGCAGGCATGCAGTGCTTTGATACCGTTTATACAAACCTAAACGATATGGAAGGCTTTAGAAAAGATGTTGAAGCTATTCATTTGATGGGCTTTGACGGAAAATCAATTATCAATCCGAGACAAATTTCAATAGTTCATGAGATCTTTACACCGACTCAGAAAGATATTATTTTCGCTGAAAAGGTCGTAAAAGAGATTGACGAAAAGAGTGCACTAGGAATCGGTGTATTTACAGTAGATGGAAAAATGATAGACATCGCTTTCTATG
>CAVBOS010000155.1:0-4673 GCA_963597005.1 Lachnospiraceae bacterium | reverse complement strand
GCAAGGCGATACACGCTGTTTTTTTCGATTTCCTTTATTGACTTCATGCCTGTCATAGGGAAGGTAAGATTTAAGCTGATTTCCTTTCCGGGTGCCGTTGTGACGGAGGAGAGGTAGTCGTGGATTCGCTCGTCCGTGTCCATCAAGATCTGCGGATCCATGCTTGTGACAAAGTCTCCGTTCTTTCCGACAAGCCTCCAGTCGGCTATCATAACTTTTCCGTCCTCATTGCCTTCGTTCATGAATGTGACGGAAAGAACCATGAAGTAACTAAAAGAGTTTGCTTCGCTTATCGAGGTGCTTTCAAGCTTGTATCCCTCTAAAAAATCTTCCTTTGAGATGATTTCATAATCTGTTACTTTTACGCTGTAGCCATCGGTTTTCTCGTCATTCGAGCGGAAAAAGCTTCCGTCAAGCTCTACCCATTCGTTCATTTTGGAGTATTCCACGAGCGGCTTTGTCGCCGTAATATTAACGTAGACTATTCTGATGAAAGCCGCAATTAAAAGCACAGCGACAAAAGCAAGAGGAATTTTTACTGCCGTTTTACTCTTCATGTTCGACTATCCTGCCTTCCTCTATGAAATATATCTTGTCGGAAAGCTCCTTCAAAATCGAGTAATCGTGACAGGTGAGAATTATCAGTGCTCCACGCTCTTTTTCACGCTTCAGTATCCTTTTGACTATCTCGATTCCTTTTGCGTCAAGTGCGTTGGTCGGCTCGTCAATCAGTATAACATCTGGGTGACCGAGAACGGCTCCCGCAATGCCAAGCCTCTGCTTCATGCCAAGCGAATAGAATTTGAACTTCTTGTACATGGCTTCCGTCAGGTTTACTTCCTCTAACAGCTCTTTAATTTCTTCATCGCTAACTTTATTTTTAATTGAAGCGAGATATTTGAGATTGTCAAATGCCGAGTAGTTTTCAAGAAAGGTGGGCGAGTCGATTAGAATTCCTATGCTCTCAGGAAAGTCCATGTCTTTTTTTAGCTCTTTGCCGTCAATTATCACCTTGCCTGTTGTGGGGTGGATTAGTCCGCAAATCGTTCGCATAAGCATTGTTTTTCCCGAACCGTTTATGCCCTTTAAGCCTGTGATTTCACCTGAATTAAACTCAAGACAAATATCGTCAAGAACCTTTACGCCACGGATAGTTTTGCTGATGTTTTCTACCTTGATATTCATAAAATCTCCCTTCATCGTACTTTGTTGATAATATCGGTGTTTCTAAGGTAAATGTAGCCGATTAGCACCGATAAAAGCGACATCCAAGCAATAATCAAAAGCTCAAAAACGGGATTTAAACCAATTGCAGACAAAGCTTCACTTCTTGCTATCATGCTTACGTTGGGAAAGAGAAAAATGTTCTGCCAATATGCGCTTACGAGAATTATCGCCGTGCTCATAAGGTAGCTTGCTAAGCGTGAACTTATCATGGAAAAGGTGAGTTCAAGCATACAAAGACCGATTCCGACGGGAATTTGCATGAGAAGTGTAGGAACGATGTTCCAAGGCTCTTCTGTAAGGTAATCGAGTATGTCAAAGCGGTAATAGGGGTAATATGTGCCGATTGAAAGGCTTGGCTTTGCTCCGAAAAGAACTGCCGCAAGCGAATAAAAGCTGATTGCTACCGCAAAATAAAGCACGACATTTGCGACTATCCAAATGCATTTTGAGAACCACCAGTGATGAATTTTGCCCGTTAAAACAATTACATTTTTGCCGAAACCCATCAAATCCTCGTACGGGTATTGAAGTGTAATCAACAAAAGCACGAGAAAGACAAGTGCCCAGATGCTCGGAAAGCTGAACGCAACCATATTGTTGACGATGCCGTTTTCATCGAGAAATTCTATGAAATTGTTTCCTGCTGAAGTGCCGCCGAAAAGATAGCAGAAATAGTCGCCTAATGTGATGTCTGATTTAATCGGACAGGGATTCATTCGAAGCAAGGCGTCAAAATCGACCTTTGCGAAAAAGGCGATAAAGGAGAACAGGAGAGCGACAAAGAGAAAGGTTTTCCACCGTTTAAAAAGTCCGTTTTTGAGGTCACAGCGAACCATGTTAATAAACATCATCGTTTCTACCTCGCAAATAAACAATACAGAGCGAAATGCACAGAAGCACCGCCAAAATCATTATGACAAAAGTTATATTGCCGTCAGAATTTCCTCTTATGAAGTAAAACGGGGATAAATCCAATGCTATGCGGTTTGCAAATAGTGCGTCGAAAAAGCTCTTCTCGAAGAATAAAGCAACATAGGGGATAATCACAACGGCAAATTTGTTGTGAACAAAGAGAGATATGCTCATGATTAAATCCGCCCATAAGCCGCAGAAAACACCGGGTAAAACGGTGAATATCACGACGAACAAAAACGGCTTCGAGTAGAAAACGCTTGCAAGATATCTTCCGAAATACTGACTGCTGTAGATTTGATCGAGCGGGTCGGGGGTGTAGGCGGGGACAAAGCAAGCCGTGATGATAATGTTCACGATAATCGGTATGACCGCAAGCAAAAATGCCGAAATGAATGTTACGATATATTTTGCAAGATAATATCTTCTTTGTCCCTTTTTGAGTGCCATTTGTCTTAAATAGCCGCTTTTAATCTCGTCAAGCAACGATAGGGAAAACGGCAGACAGGCAGCTAAGGGGAGAATGTAGTAGAAAATCACCGTAAAAAAGAGGTCTCCCGTTATCGAGCCTATCCAGGTGTTGTAGAGAGTGAAGGAGAAGGAGAGGTTGTCTTCGGTTAGGTATCCGTTAGTGTCAGTGGGCCTGTCCAAATAAACATTATCAATTATCTGTTTATAGTCATAACCTTGTGTTATTCCGATAAGGGTTGTAATTAATGTAAGAAATAATAATATTCCCCAAAAAGCTTTTGAAGAAAAGAGCTTTTTGAGTTCAGTTTCTAAAATCGGAAGCATCTTATTTCACTCCTTCGATTTTATCAAGCCTTACACCATATGCGTGGGTATAGTTAGATGTTTTTATCGCAAAAATAAGATTGCCCATAGGCAATTCGTCAGCCTTTACAAGATAACACAGAGTGAGATTGGTTGTTTCATCGGGTTTTAAAGAAAAAAACAAATATGCATTTCCTTCGGAATGGGGAGTGGCAGAAGCTAAACAATATAAGCCAGTTAAAGACCAAGTGCCGTTTGTTTGATTTCCGAGAAATTTATCCTTGCTGAACTCTTCTTCTGTTGAAAAGGAGAATGAGTCAGAATAGATAGCGTTATCAATTCCGTCATAACCTGATTCAGCGTTAATATTATGCAAGGTTAAGTTGATAACCAAAGGCTGATAGCCGTCTTCAATATAGTTGTTGTATTTTTTAACCTCCGTTTTATCTTCTTCACTCAGATTTGTGGAATCTACATCGTTATACAGAATTGCTGAGTTTACTGTTGCTTCAATTTCACCCTCCCAATAACCGTAAGGCTCGGTGAGAAGTGGCGGCTTCTCGCCTTGCTCTCTTCGCACTGTAAGTGATACGTCAAGAAGCTCTCCCATATTTCGAATCATTGGTTCAGTACCATCATAGCTTTCTACAGAACCCCAGATATGAGAGCTTTCATTGTCGTCTGAAGCATCATCGGAATTGTTTTTTGCATACAAGCTTATTCCCAAAATGCCGCCTGAGAAAATCAGTATAATCAAACTAACTGTCAAAATGGTTAGTGTTTTGCTTTTTTTCACGAAATCCTCCTAATTAAAACTCAGTGTCTATCATGGAGCAAGACAGACACTGAGAAATATATTTATGTATATAATCATTGCCTATAAAAAACAAAACAGAGGATAAACAGAAGAATTAATAATCAGTGGCTTGTTACCAATTTAGACGTTCGGAGCCATCGTCAAAATAGTCTTCGCTCCATGCGATTGTAACATCACCCCAAGAATAACGGCTTAGTGGATATTTTGTTCTAAGTGAAGCATATTTGTTTTTTGCATAAGAGTTATGCTTGATTGTTTTGCCACCATAAGTGTTGATAAGAAAATATCGAGAAGATGTTGAACCGTTTACGGAGGTAGTTCCAAGTTTTGTTTGGATATAAAATCCGTTAAGAGGCATTGTGTATTCCTTAACTCTGAAGTAAGTAGCAGAATCGTTGTTTTTGAAGTAAGCGTCAGTTGATGCAACTCTTGTATCATCCCAGTAAAAATAATGATACTTATCTGTTGTTGAGGCACTGGCTGAAATCGACAGTGCGGTCATCAAAACTAATAAAATGCAAAATAAAATAAGCTTTTTAGATTTTTCATAATAAGTCACCTTTTGAAAATATAGATTTGTTTTTTGTTCCTCTGTTTTCCCTGTTATGTTTTTTCTTTTCAATTTAATTTTGATTAATGTAAGATTTGTAAAGAATGCTCTTGAATTAAGACTATAGTATTTTGGCATAAAACTCAACGTGGATTGAGTAAAGCATAGGTAAAAATTAGGTAAAATTATGGTGCTCTGATTTAAACAATGATAATAAAGGGTAGAGGTACTAAACAGATAAAAGCATTAGAAACCCTTTAAAAAAATTCAAAAAAAGTATTGACAAATTAACGATTGCACGCTATAATAATCAAGCGTTGAGAACACAACACATTGAAATGCGGATGTAGCTCATCTGGTAGAGCGCCACCTTGCCAAGGTGGAGGTAGCGAG
>CAVBOS010000154.1:0-4687 GCA_963597005.1 Lachnospiraceae bacterium | reverse complement strand
CTGTTGAGGTACCCGACAACGTGACGAGTGAGGAGCTTGCCGATTTGCTTTACAAGTCAGGTGCTATCAACAAGCCCGAGTTCTTCCAGCTTTATTGTACGATTACGACCAAGATGGAGTATTTCTCAAAGGGAACATTCAATCTTGAGACAAATATGGACTACGAGGCTATCATCAATACTCTTCAGGCAGGCGATTCCTCCGAGCAGGAGACAGTCGAGATTACATTCCAGGAGGGTATGACTGTAAGAGAAATTGCTCAGAAGCTTGAGGATAACGGAGTTTGCTCAGCAGAGGACTTCCTTAACGCATGCAATTCAAGCGATTACGACAAGTATGATATGATCGGAAGTATCACAAATGCATCTGACAGATACTATAAGCTTGAGGGTTATCTCTTCCCTGATACCTACACATTCTATAAGAATGACGAGATTGAATCCGTAGTCGGTAAGTTCCTTTACAACTACCAGACAAGAGTTACATCCGATATCGTTGATGACATTAATAACTCCAATTACACAATGGATCAGATTATCACAATAGCTTCGATTATTCAGGCTGAGGCGGCTAACACCGATGACATGTACATTATTTCTGCTATCATCCGCAACAGACTCGAGAACTCAAGCTATGAGGATATTTACACGCTTGGTATGGACTCCACGGTTTATTATCCGTACAATGATGCATCCGATGCACCTGAGGGATTTACAAGCAGCTATAACACCTATAACTTCGGCGGACTTCCCGCAGGCCCAATTTGCAACCCGGGAATCGACGCTATCAAGGCGGCTGTAAGACCGAACACATCAAAGGGCGGCAGTTACTATTACTTCTGCCATTCCGCAGACGGAACGCCGTACTATGCAGAGACAGCTTGGGAGCACGAGAATAATCTTGTTGAAGCAGGTCTTGCAGGCTAAGAGAGGAAAAATATAACGATATGACAGAAAGAATAAAGCCGGAGCTTTTGGCTCCGGTAGGCGATATGGAAAGATTGGAGTCGGCACTTAACTACGGTGCCGATGCCGTCTACCTTGCGGGCAAAACCTTCGGTATGCGTGCCGCACCGAGCAATTTTTCCGATGAGGAGCTTGCTGAGGCGGTCAGAAGATGCCATGAGAAAGGTGTCCGTGTACATGTAACATGCAACACAATTCCGCATAATGACGAATTAAACGAGCTTCCCGCATTTTTAAGCCACTGCGAGAAAATCGGTGTAGACGCCTTTATCATTGCTGATTTGGGCGTTATGGAAATGGCTAAGAAGTATGCACCTGGTGTAGATATTCATGTGTCCACACAGGCAGGAGTTATTAATTATCAGACGGCGAATGCATTCTATAAAATGGGAGCAAAGCGTGTTGTTTTGGCAAGGGAGCTTTCTCTTCCTGAAATCAAGGAGATTCGTGAGAATACTCCAAAAGACCTTGAAATTGAGGCTTTTGTACACGGCGCTATGTGCATGTCGTTCTCGGGAAGATGCTTGCTTTCAAGCTATTTGACAGGAAGAGACGCAAACCGTGGTGACTGTGCACAGCCGTGCCGCTGGGAATACACTCTCATGGAGGGCAAGCGTGAGGGTCAGTACTTTGATATTCAAGAGGAAAAGGGAAAGACCTTCATCATGAATTCCCGTGATATGAATATGATTGACCACATTGGTGAGATTATCGATTGCGGAATTTCCAGCCTTAAGATAGAGGGCAGAGCAAAATCCGCTTACTATGTGGCTTGCATTACAAATGCTTACAGAAAGGCTATCGACTTCAATTTTGACCATCCGGGTGAACCAATGCCCGAGTGGATCAGCCGTGAAGCCGATAAGATAAGCCATCGGGAGTATAGCACCGGATTCTACATGGGAACCGAACCGGGGCAGAAAACAGATACAGGTTCCTACATTCGAGAGTACGAGGTAGTCGCAATTTGTGAGGGCTATGATGAGGAGAATAAGCTTGCCAAGCTATCCCAGAGAAACCGTTTCTTCAAGGGTCAGACAGCCGATGTTCTCGAGCCGCAGAGCGATGTTTTTGAGATTAAACTCGACGAGATTTTCGATGCCGATATGAATCCGATTGATGTTGCGCCGCATCCGACATGGACGGTATATGTCAGAAGTGAGAAGCCAATCAAAAAGGGAGCATATCTCAGGGTGCTCAAAGAAAAGAAATAAAAAACAAATCCCGCAGATTCGTTTCTGCGGGATTTTTGTATATTGAGAGTGATGCTAAGATTGTTTAGATTACTTTGCGAACTTCTCTTTGATTCTCGGGCCGGCAACCTGAATGAGAATAACAACAATGAGAATAACGCCCTTGATAGAGTCCTGAATGAGGGAGTCCATCTTGAGAGCAACGATAATCTTATCAATAACGGTGTATGACATAGCACCGAAGATGATACCGACAACCTTGCCCTTGCCGCCGCTCATGCTGATACCGCCGAGAACAACAGCGGCAATTGCGTACATTTCGTTTGAATTACCCGTTGTAGCCGGGTCACAGCTGCCGTTCATAGCAATCCAAATGAGTGAAGCGAGTCCGACCATGACGCCAGCAATGACGAAAACGAGAGTTTTGTTGAGGCTGACATTTATACCTGCCATACCCGCTGCCTTACTGTTAGAGCCGATAGCATAGATTTTCTTGCCGAACTTTGTGCTTGTTGAGATGTAAACAAAAAGTGCGGTGATGAGAAGAAGTAAGATACCGACAATAGGAACAGTAGCAATCTTACCGTTACCGAAGCTGTAAAGAGCCTGATACTGGTTAGCAAAGTCACCCTTTGACTCCATTCTGAAAACGGAGGAGCCGTTTCCAATGTAGCTCTTGGGAAGAATCTTGCAAAGATACTGGGCAAGAGAACGGTATATAAGCATTGTTGCGAGAGTTACGATAAACGCAGGCATCTCGACTACGCCAACCAAAAATCCGTTAACAAGTCCGAAGAATGCGCCCGCCAGAAGCGAGAAAAGCGCAGTAACGAAAATATTGCCTGTAAGGTTAAATACAACAACGGACAGACCGCCGATGAGTGCGAGCATAGAGCCGACTGAAAGGTCTATCTCACCTGTGAGACAGACAAGTCCCATGCCGATTGCGAGAACGCCGACTACGGCTGAATGTCTGAAAACGAGCATGACGCCGTTCCATGTAAGTGAACTGCTTACGATAGCGTAAACAATGAAAATAGCAATGAAAACGAAAATGAAGCTGTACTGCGACCATATTTTTCCGAGCAGTGAGCCTTTCTTTTTAGTGTCCATGATTAATCCTCCTCAGAAGCTGTAGAGCCGGTTGAATACAGCATAACTGTCTTTTCTTCAATTTTATCGTGAGTTAAAAGCTTTACGATGCTTCCCTCATAGAAAACGGCACATAAGTCCGCAACCTTTTGAATTTCTGGAATTTCAAGCGTGTTTATGAGAATTGTCTTTCCGCTCTCGGCAAGTCCCAGAATAAGTGCGTAGATTTCTTCTTTTGCACCAACGTCAATTCCCTGAGTGGGGTTGTCGAAGAGAAGAATCTCGGCATCGGTATTAAGCCAGCGTGCAATGAAAACCTTCTGCTGGTTTCCGCCTGAAAGCGACAAAATACCGTCATCGGGGGACTGAGCCTTGATATTGAGCATTTTCTTGTAATTCTCGAACTTAGCTTTTTCACCTTTTTGAGAAATGATAGGCTTATTGCCCGAAAGGGTGTGTTCTGCAAGATACATGTTCTCAAGCAGACTCATATCGGCAACAACAGAATTTTCCTTTCTGTTTCCGGGGAGCATGGCGATTTTACTCTTCATCGCCTTGTGGATAGAGTTGAGATGTAATTTCTGTCCGAACACCTCGACCGAACCCGAGTGAACATGTCCAGTTCCGAAAATACCTTGAAGAACCTCACTCGAGCCTGAGCCCTGAAGTCCCGTGAGTCCGATAATTTGACCCTTTTTAACTTCGAGAGAAACGTTTTTGAAGCCCTCTCCGCTTAAATTCTCAAGCTTGAGCACGGTTTCGCCGTATTTTCTCGGCTTATAAAGCTCGCCGTTTCCCGATGCATGACCGACCATCATTTCAGTAACTTTCTCGGGAGTGGTATCCGCTATTTTTCCGCTGCTGATATACTGTCCGTTTCTGAAAACGGTGTAGGAATCGGCGAGTGCAAAAATTTCAGGCATTTTGTGCGAGATGAAGATAAAGCTTGTGCCCTCGGATTTTAAGCGTCGGAGAATTCCGAAAAGGTGCTCGATTTCTGAATTGTTGAGTGAGGTTGTCGGCTCGTCAAGAATGAGCAGTTTTGCCTTGAAGAAAAGTGCCTTGCTTATCTCGAGGAGCTGTTTCTGGCTTGTCTTGAGGTTTGCGACAAGCTCATCGGGATCGATGTCCACGCCAAGCTCTTTAAAAAGATTTCTTGCTTCTTCTTTCATTTGCTTTTTCTTGACTGTGCCGAGCTTTGTCGTGTACTCCTTAGTCAAGAAAATATTTTCGTAGACCTTGAGGTCGTTGAACAGATTAAGCTCCTGATGAACAAAGGCTATGCCGATGTCTTCGGATTGCCTGATTGTCATGGAATCATAGGTTTTGCCGTCAAAGGTGACCGTGCCGCTGTCCTTCGGATAGACACCTGTCAGGACGTTCATGAGCGTAGATTTACCCGCACCGTTTTCGCCGAGAAGAGCGTGAACCTCGCCC
>CAVBOS010000153.1:0-4713 GCA_963597005.1 Lachnospiraceae bacterium | reverse complement strand
TTTCCGTTCCAAGGACAAGGCTATCTTGAAGAAAGCTCTCACATATTTTGCGGTAATCGGAGTGTTTGCCGTGGGTGCGGGAGTGGGAAGTCTTGTGACAAATGCGATAGGCTTAAAGACAATCTGGGTTTGCTGTGTGCTTCTCTCGATAAGCTTTTTGATGATGTTCATCTCAGAGGAAAAGGAAATCAAGAAGGAAGTAAAGAAAGCAATCAGAAAAATGTGATATTGTTTTATTGAAAGAATGCGGAGTCTTGCGGCTTCGCTTTTTTCTTGCTTTAAAATTAAGTGTAAATATGGTATACTATAACTCAAAACGAGAACATTAGGAAAGAAGAAAGCGGTGAGTGTATGGCAAGATATAAGGATCAGAAAACTTTTGAAGAGCATGTAAAGAAAGAGATTGAAGAGAGAGAGAAATATCTGACGGAAAAAGAAAAGGCTGAGAGGAAAAAATTAAGAGAAAGCAACAGAGTGGCTTCCAAGAAGGCTATGGAAACCACTGATGTTGTCAGAATAAAATTGAAGGCTATTTCAGAGGAAGATATAAATAAAGGAAAAATTTCGGAAAAAGACAGGTGGAAAGAAAGCGCCAAATTCCTCGGAATGTCTATGAACAAAATGGTCGAAGCTGCCGTAGATTTTTACATTAAAA
The DNA here is from genome assembly GCA_963597005.1 of Lachnospiraceae bacterium. Classification (GTDB taxonomy): domain Bacteria; phylum Bacillota; class Clostridia; order Oscillospirales; family Acutalibacteraceae; genus SIG603. Next base: position 4,058 of record CAVBOS010000153.1, on the reverse strand, counting down.
GCCATGATGCGGAAATTGAGGAAAACAAAGCTGTTTTTAGTTATTTTAAGAGTGTTGTAAACAAGCAGTGGGTCGATAAAAGAAATCAATTTTTTTTTGAAATTGTTTCAACCGGAGAAGCAGTGAATAACTTAAATGAAGTGGTTAAAGATAAAGTAAAGTGTTTTGTCAATAACGTTTTTTATGAGTTATACGAGAATAATAATGGTAAAGTTAAAATTCCGAGTGCGTTGATAAATGAAGTTGAAAAACCGCTTGAAGACGAATTGAAGGAAATTATTTTACAAAGCCGACAATATTATAAATAAACGAACTTAATCCTTACCGATTTCGGTGAGGATATTTTTTTGTCATTATTTTAGAAATTCTCGGATGTGAGTATTGCTTTGTATTTAACAGAAAATGCTAAGACATAAAACCAATAAAGCATGGGTACAACACAATTACTGAGTACACCAATAGTCAAAAAAACATGGAGATTAGAATTAAAGCAAAACTTTAACTCCTTTAATTTCTCGAAAATTAGGGATTGGCAAAACACGACAATGGCTGTATATTTAGTGTACCTTTAGGGAGAGAAAATACAGGTACAATTAAATTTTTTGAATATTTGATTGTATCAACCTAATAATTCACTTTTGACAAAACAAAAACGAATACACTTTATTTTTAAATTGAGGAGAAGAATACCATGACAATGACAATTGAAAATGCATATCAGATTTTAGGAATCAATAGTAATGCGGACTATCCGGAAGCAAAGAGAGCGTGCGACAGCCTGATGATAAAATACAAAAATGCGTACGAGGCGGGAGACAAAAGCGCATACGAGAAAATGAAAGATGTTTTCGATGCGTGGGTTTTGCTTGAAAAAGCAGGTTTTGCGAAAAAGACTTATACGGCTTGCGAGAGTGTTGCCACGGGTGAGATATATGATTTCAGCGCAAGGTGGAAGACGATTCTTCGCTTGATTGTTTCGTTTTTGCTTTTGGGCGGTGCGGTTTACGGCTTGGCGGCACTCATTAGGTATGTATCGGGCGATATAGGCTTTTTCGATTACTTCGGAAAAGGAATTTCGAATTTGAATGATTTTTTTGCTTATCAGTTTACTTTTTCTATAGACGAAGTACTTGATTTGGGTACTAACTCTGAAGCTTACAAAGTGAGCGGTTATGAAACACTGAGCAAAATAGCAGGAGCTATGCTGACTGCATCTTGCCTGACAATAATCACAATTCTGTTTCTCAGTTGTGTTCTTTATCTCTCGTTTTTAATTTATACTGTGAGAATAAATAAGATTTGTATGAATTCTGAAGAAGATATAATTAAATTACTTGATTCTGAATATAAAGCAAATCTTATTTTTAAGATTATAAATACAACCTATGCGGTGCTTAGTTATATTTCTGTTTCTCTTGTGTTGGCAACTTCTTGGTACTTGGCATTCCTGTTTCCAACCTTATTATTTACAGAGCCACTCCTTTCCGTTCCTTTTCTTTTGATAGCAATGATTGCATTTTTAAGGGTGGGGAGAAAATATATCATAAAAAAGCTTATCAGAATCAAGCGACGCCGTTCTTACGATTACTTCGAAAATCTCAGAACATATCTTATAGGTATAGCAATTTCTTTTGTTCCGTTTATTGTTTCGGCTTTCTTAGCTTGGTTAGCTTTATTGATATTAGTGCTTTACATATTTCTTAAAGTGTTAAGAGAGCATGATTATTAACTTTAATAATTATTAGGTTTATATTTTATTTTAATTAGCGGAGGATTATATTATGGAAGAAAAATTGTATCGTTATTTTTTTGATAAGGTTGATACTAATTTGGATGTATTAATGAAGGCTAGCAATGCTGCAGATGCACTAAAAAGACTTATAATTTATAAGAAACCGTGGTTGTATGTACAATTAATTGACAACGGTGAATGGGAAGATTTTTATGAAAGAAAAGAATCTGATATGAAATATCTGTTCTGCTGTCAGGCAGCTGAAAATCTGACAAAAATAAAAATGACAAGTAATAATGAATCTGAAATAGCACCTGCACTCGATAATGCGATTGAAACAACATTAAAATATATGGAGGAAAATTTAGGAAAATATTATCCGACACCTGATGAATATGCATGGTTAAGAGCTAAAGTAGTAGATAACAAAACAATTTTCTATGACGGAAAGCCTTCGATGCTGAGTTTTATTGTGGATGAATATTTGAATGAACTAATCGATGAGCTTAACAGCTCAGATAAATATTGATACAAATTTAATAGGCAAAGAAAATGTTCAAATACACAATAAACATTAAAAAAGAATTATCAGAACACGGAGTCAGCGCAACGCTAATCAAGCAAAGAAAAATATTCGGACAGTCTACCATGCAGAAATTCTTAAACGGCGACACTTCAATTACGCTTGAAAGTCTCAACCGACTTTGCTACATAACAGGAAAACAGCCGGGAGAGATACTCGAGTTTACGGTTACGGATGAGGACGAAGAAAAGTACAAGGAGTTTTCTTCTTTTATTGTGAATAAGGAAGAAAATGACCTTGGAGAAACAGAGCTTTCTTAAAAGAGTTGATCAAAGAAAAAGCCATCCGATTAATTTCGTCGGATGGCTTTCTGAGTAGAATAAGAAAAAATATATGAGGTATTTTTATGAGCAATGAAAGAGTTAATGTAACTATTGAAGTGGATGAAGAGCTTTATGAAAAGTACAAAAGCCTGTGTGCTGCATACGGATACAGTCCAGAAGAGGATTTAGAAAGATTTATGCGTTTTTTCGTTGAGCATCAAAAAGAAATTGAGAATTTACAGAAACAGAATATAACTGCAGAAGAGATCGTAGAAAAAATAATTTCCGAATATCTCGCTGTCTACTATTGATAAGCATGCATATTAAGTTGACTTTGATATTTAAAACTGAGTAATATATAGATATAGAGTATTTGGAGCGGAGAGAGGGAGGATAGGCAATGATAGATTTCTTTGAACTAAAGCTATCCGAGAAAATCGGAAAGGTGTTTGCGATCGCCGTGACTGAAAGAAAATATAACCCTTATGAATTTGCGGTTAAGTGGTGCATATCGGAAAGCTGTGAGAGGATTTTTGATTTTGACGAAACTCTCGCATCACAGGGAAGGTACTACATTTTAGGTACATTTGATGACGAGATAAAAAACGATTTGCCCGATATATGCGAAAAGGCGGATTTGTATGCCGACAATATGTACTGGTTCGGCTATATCATTACCTACTGGCACTTTTTGGAGGGAATTTCCGGCAAGGACATAGTCATAAATTATGACGTGTGCAAAATTCTCGATGAATTCGATGTGCTACACACCGTAAGCGTCAAGCGTGCAATTGAAATGATAAAGGAAGATGACAGAAATGAGCTTGATTAAGGTTTATCACGGCGCAAGCTGTAAAATTGAAAATCCGTCGTTTGATTACGGTCGAGTCGACACGGATTTCGGTCTTGGCTTTTATGTAACTGCAGATTTCATTAAGGCAGAGAAATGGGCAAGCCGAAAAAAGGTATCAATAGTTAACGAATATGTATTAGATACAACAAAGCTTAAAATTTATGATTTCGGACTTGATGAGGAATGGCTTGATTTTATTATTGATAACAGAAATTTATACGAGCCTTCAGAACAATATAAAGCTTATGACATTCTAAGCAGTGCAACCGCTGATGATAAGCTGTTTTCTACTATAGAGCAGTATGAAGACGGTTTGTTAAGTGCTGAATTGGCAGTTAAAATACTTAACTGCATCGAAATAGGCGAACAGCTGTGCATCAAAACGCAAAAAGCTTTGGACAGTCTGAAATATATCGGATGCATAGAGCTTTCAATTGACAGAAAACAGGAATTGACTGAGCTTAACCGTAAGGATCGCATAAAAGCAAACAAGCTTTCAAGTGAAATGATACGGGGTGCAAACAGAAAAAACAGGGGCAGAGGTATGAGCTTGTAATAATTTGCAATAAAATGCCCCAAAACACGCCCACTCAGCCCGAACAACACATTTTTCGGTTGCAATCCCAC
>CAVBOS010000152.1:0-4768 GCA_963597005.1 Lachnospiraceae bacterium | reverse complement strand
GGTATGCAGCCGAACGGCGGTCAGGGCGGCGGCCAGATGCCAAGCGGCGACCCTCCCGCAAAGCCCCAATAAAAGAAAGCATCCGGCAGATAAACTCTGCCGGATATTTTATGCATAAATAGTATGACCTTGCGTCATTATAGGCAAATTATTTATTCGTTCCATCCTACATAAATTACACAGCCGCAGGCCATATTGGCTTGCGGCTGTGTGTAACTGCTGGAGTATTTAAAAAGCGTACTTCCCGAGTTTACTATTTTGCTCTGTAGCGAACCCAAGCTTGGATATTGCTGATACCATCGGCAGAAGTAATCTCTGTACCGCTTTCAAGATTTTCAGTCTTACTGTAATGGAAGAGTTTATAATAATCCGTATAGCTGCTGATCCAATACTCCATTCTGTACCACCAATAGCTGCCCTGTGTATCTGCGAAGCTACTTCTATCGGTTACATGATACCACTTGTAGTATGTATCATTTTGATTCCAGTTACTATCTGTTTGTCCGGAGTAATTGTTTGTCGACTTAAATGCACCAAACAGTCCATACCAAAACGAATTTCCTGTTGATGCAGAGCTCCCATTGCCCTTCTGGTAGTATATTGCACGATTATAAGCATTTGCACCATCCGTGTTATACATCCAGTGCCAATATATCCATCCCTTCCATGAGTTTGATACAACTCGCTTTGACGTTGCTGTTTCATATGCGCTATATGCGTTTTTATCCATACTCGTATAAATCCAGTTACTTGTGTCAAATCCGGGTGCATATGTAGAAAATTTATCGCAGTACTCCTTTGAGCCGCTACCCGACTTCACCCATTCGCTTCCCGTTTGCGTATAACCACTGAGTGAGGTTTCACGAGATGTTGTCGTAGTAGTTTTATCGTAGCTCCACTTTTTGTCGACTATTTGTGCATCTGTTGGAGCAGTTGAGGCAAGTACCCAATCGGATAGCGAATTCAATGTCCAGTGTGCATAAAATGTAGTTTCGCCAACAGCATCCAGAACAGTCTCTTCTGTCACGCGGTCTCCGCCCTCAGCATCGGTAAACCATCCTTCAAATGTGTAATAGTCTCTTGTAGGTGTTGGTAATTTGTTGATTGTTGTTCCAAAAAACGCTATCATTGTTGAAGCGTCTCCGTCGGCGAGCGCCCCTCCGTTAGGGTCAAGTGTTATGTTGATAACGCCTTTTTCATACTTATCGAAAAATTCTGCACTCACAGATTTAATTTCTCCCGGATTCACTGCAAGCCTGGATGTCTCACCGGTTATGCTACCGCACGTCAGTACATTTCCGCTTACATTGAGTTTGCCGCTGTTAGTATAAGAGATAACAACATCCTTGCAGATTATCGCATTTTCTCCCGCAGTTGTAATATTATTTGTCCCTGAGAGAAGGAGATTTGTCTTTGAATTGCCAAGCAAAAGCGCAAACGACTTGCAGTTTTCAATGTCAACGCTATACAGTGTTACATTGTCGGAATAAAGCCTAAGCGGATACTTTGATATATCAGCAAGAGTGATTTTTTCAATGCGAGTATCCGTTGCTCTCGACTCCAATGTGAGTTCCGTGAATGTTTTTCCTCCGCCGATCAATTTGAAGCTGTCTCCGCTTTCTACTACAAGGTCAAGTTTCGTATCGCTCGGAAGCTTTGAAATATCAAGCGATACTGCTTTTGCACCACACGATGCCGCTTTGCTGGTCAGGTCTATCGAATTTGCCAATTCAGCTGTCTGGTCTTCAGCTTCATCAGAATATCCGATTTCTGCAATTACTGATTTAACGCCGACGAACGCATTTTCACCAAGTGCTGTTATTTGCCCTGAAAGCTTAAACTCTTCCATAGCAGTGCAACCGCTGAATGCATCGTTTCCTATTTCAGTTACTGCAGGACATATTATATATTTCAAGGATGTACAACCATTGAATGCACTGTCCGGAATTTTTGAAATATATCTTCCGAGGCTTACAGCTTGGATTGATGTATTCCCTTTGAAAACATCAGATGTGATACCGGTAACTGTGTAAGCTGTTCCTTCTTCGTCAACTACAAATGATGGTATATAGACAGTGCTGTCTGTTCCTTGGTAGGCTTCTACAGTTGCAGTATGATTTTTATTATCAAAAGCATACTCAAGGCCATCAGTCTTTGTAATGCGTGAATCCACATATTCATTTACATAGGCAGGTACCTCAAAAGGAATGACGCTGTTTTCACGGTCGCTGAAAGTTCCGTCAAAGGAATAATCAATGGTATCAGTCAAGCCATCATTACAGGATCCATCTCCAAGGACGCTGAAGGTATATACAAAATATTCCTCATTAGCTACATCATAGCCGACAACTGCAAAAACATGAAGCGTTCCTGCAACAATAAGGCGATAGCTGCCGGTTGTATATCCTGTTGTCGAATAGCTCGTTTTCTCAGTTGTTATCGTTTCTGTTGAGAATGTGATCGCATAATCTTTATTTGTGGTCTCACCTGATGAGGATGTTGTTCCACGCATCTCGCTGTTTCCACTTTTCTCAGAATATGTTTTGCCATATCCATATTCGCTGGAAACAAGTTCGTGAATCGCTTCCGAAATACTGCTGGAGCTGCTCACCGTAGATGCAGTTGATGCTGCTGATGTGGTGTTCCAGTTTTTGCTATTAGTAGAGCTGCCTCCTTGATTTTTTTCAATTGATGAATCTCTGTTCCACGTCTCAGTTGTTCCGACGGAAAAGTCCATGTAACCTTTGGTCGTATTCGTCGCAGAAAGTTCGGTTGTATTCTTAGCTCCTGCATTAACGCTAAGGATATCAATTGGAAAACTAACTCCGGCAGATACTTCCGTGGTGTTTTTCGCACCTAATGTCAGTTCGTTGCTGATCCCTGTGGCAAAATTGGTGTTAAGGACAAAGTTTTGACTTGTCGAATCCTTTGTCTTTATATCATTATATACATACTTCTGACTTGAACCACCTAGGCTTGTGCTAATGCTTTGCGTATTAGTTTTGCTGCGAGACTCGGAGTCAATCTGTTGCCGGTCGTACCCATTTTGTTCGCTGTATTTCTCGCTCAGCTCCGTCATATCAGTTAGCTCTTTGCTCAGAGTAAACTGCGTTGATTCGGTCGTTTCCTTGCTTAAGGTTGAACCGATTTTCTCCATGGTTTCCGATGTGAGTTTTGTTTCCTTTGTGAATTCCTTATAGCTGATCAGTCCGTTAGCTGATTCAAGAGTCACTAATGTTTCAATAGGAATATTGGAAATTGTTCCTATTTCATAAGTGAAATAGATCATTTTGTTGTCAGTATCTTCAACAACCAGAGGATCATCTAATTTTGTTTTTGCGGAAGCAAGATTTCTAACACTGATCCAGTTATCCTTGAGGATCAAATCGCCTGTTGTACCCACGGGAATGACATTTATATCATTTGATTTATACAGATTTCCGTTCTCATCAGTCCAACCGACAAAAATGTACTTATCCATCGTAAGATTCGGAAGTGCAGTTTTTGTATTGACATAATAAGTTGTGTCTTTGATCTTATCTTTTTCGAGTGTATCAAGACCTTCTATTGAAACAGTAAACTGAAGCGTGTAGGGATGCGGTGTCAGTTTTGCTTTTAGTGAAATATTACCGGTTGAGTCTGAAGAAATCCTCTCAACCTTGTTGCCTTTTTCGTCATACCAGCCGCCCCAATCATAGCCCTGAACAACAAGCTTTTCGAGAGTTATCGTGCTTCCGGTTGCATATGTGCTGGGATTCGGATTCTCAATTGTTTGCTGTGCAAGGTATGTATCGGTATCGCTGACTATTTCATATGTAATAGCATATTCTTCTTTTGCAAGTTTCGGAATGACGGTCTGCTTTACAAGGACTTCATTGCATCGTGCGCAGTGCGAGCCTTCCGTGAGGCCGGTGGATGTATAGGTTGGCTCTACAGCGGGATCGGTCACAACATCATGGCCGAGCGCAGTAAGGATTGCATCACTGAGGGCAATTCGTCCTTTACCTTCGGCATCAGTGAAGTACTTATCGCACTTTGAGCAATACCAATACTCATTGTTGCCGTCTTCCGTGCAGGTTGCGGCTTTTGCGGCATAGTGCTCCATATCGGTGTGCTCACATGACTTGTATCCAGGCCGTGGCGTTATGTTATAGCCGTTGGGGTCTGTTTTGCAATTATCAACAATGTAGCGAGAAAGGTTTACAACGTCCTGCATGTTGATCCTGCTATCCGCATTTATATCTGCAGCCTCTGCCTTGAGGGTTATATTATAGCCGTTGGGATCGGTAATGCAGCCGTCAACTATATAACGTGACAGCAGTACCACATCCTGCATATTGACTTTTCCGTCCTGATTGACATCACCTGGGATGTAGTCGATGACAGTTATGTTTCCGCCGACAGTCTGCACCTGTATGGGATTACCATCCTTGCCAAGGCTGTCACCGTATTCGCTGGATATGCCTATCTCCAGCTCATTGCCCAACTGAGCATCCTCTGCTATTTTAATTTCCAAAGAGAGAATAATGCCGTCCTTAATGTCGTCAGTCGCAATATCGCTGCTGAACCATGCGAAACGGCAAGTGCCGGTAACCTCTTCGCCTCTTCCGAGCTGAGCAGGGGCAGTCATTGTCAGTGCAGCAAACGCATCTCCCGCAGTTGCTCCTACAACCGCCACGCCATCAGGCAATGAGAACACCAGATTTGTAGATATCAGTCCGGGATTGTTTTTGATCTTAACATCCACATTAACAGTAGAACCCTGCAT
>CAVBOS010000151.1:0-4778 GCA_963597005.1 Lachnospiraceae bacterium | reverse complement strand
CAATGGGAATGAGCTGCCCGTCACGCTGAATGATAAAATCAATTTCAGCCCCACGCTCGGACTCCCAATAGTAGGTGTGGTAGCCGTTAATGGTAAGCTGCACATTGACATAGTTCTCCGCCATACCGCCCTTGAAGTCGTTAATTTCTTCGACCATATAGAGAATATCATTGGCTGCTAAATCCTTCTTGGCACAAAGCAGTCCTAAGTCAGACACATATATCTTAAATGCATCAATATCACGATAGTTTTCAAGCGGCTTTTTGATTTGCTCCACTCTATAAACCTGTGACACGATACCGCACAGGCAAAGCCATTCGATTGCATTTTCAAATTCGGAAACCCGTCCGCCTTTCTTAATCAGCTTATATTGGAAACGTGTGTTTTTCTTTGAAAGCTGAACAGTTATGTTATCATAGGCAAGTCTGGTTTTCTTGATTTCGTTCAGATTATTATACTTACTCATATCATTTAGATAGCTTGTAAGTATCGTATCCTGCATATGACGAACAAGGATATAATCCTTCGTTTCGGCAAACTGCATCACACACTCCGGCATGCCACCGACCACAAGATACTGACGGTAAAGTTGCATTGCAGCATCGTGCAAAGCTGACGGTAGCGGCGTATCGGTTTGAAAGCACTTTTTTATTTGCTCAACTAAATCATCCTCACCGAGTGCCAACATAAATTCCTCCATATCCATAGGATAGAGTGTTTTCATATCAACTTTTCCTACCGGAAAAGAGAATTTCGCTCTGTTGACCGCAACGCCGAGCAAGCTGCCCGCAACGATAATGTGATAATCCGGAGCAGTTTCACAAAAATATTTTAGCGAGGTCAATGCTCTTTCGCAGAGTTGCACCTCATCAAAAACTATCAGCGTCTTTTCTTTTACAATGGTCTGACCTGCAATATGAGATAAAATCGGTATCAGATAATCGGGGCTGATGTTTTCCTCAAAGGTTTCATTCAGCTTTGGATTGGTTTCAAAGTTGAAATATGCCACATTTTCATAGTGCGTGCGCCCAAACTCCAGAATTGAATAAGTCTTTCCGACCTGTCTTGCACCCTGTAAAATAAACGGTTTTCGGTGTTTGCTTTCTTTCCATTCTTCCAAGAAGCCAATAATCTTTCTATACATAACCATTCCTCCTCAAAGGTACTGATCACATTATAATAAATATTGATGTAAAAATCAACGAAAATTTTCAGAAATTCCACACTAAATGACACAAACATTTTGCTAATCTATCGCAATACAGCACGAATATCGTGCTTGCTGTTGATTAATAAATATGTCCGTTGCAAAAGTTTATCTTACATCAAATGTTAATTCGTTTTCAAAAGCAAAAGCCCCTCACCTAAGTGAAGGACTTTCATCGCAAAATTTACCGAATTTGCCGTTTTATTTATATCTCCTGTCAAATTTGGCGGCAAAATATACCATTGGTCTGCCGCTTATTCTTACAGAAGACGTGCTTTCGTGCGTTTCTTCCTCTGGTTCATCAGATTCTTCCGCAAAATCAGCCGGCTTCTCCGTTTTTGCTTGGTTCAAATTCGGAGCTTTACAAGATTTAAAAAATGCCACTGCGCACATTATCATGACAACGCTTTGAAGCAAGCCGTTTAAATTTATCATTCCCTTGATTGCGGTTGTGCCTCCGCTTATGACAAGCGTGCAAGCAACTGCCGCAAGGATAACGCCGACAAGAATTTTCTGCTTCTTGGGCGGCTCGTCCGTTGCCGACAAGCCGTTCACCGATAAGGTGGAAGCTACGGATGCCATTGGGTCGGCAAGCGTGCAGAAGCTTAAGGTAATGGTAATCAGGAAGAGAACGGTTATAACGCCGCTTCCCGGGAGACTCTCGAGAATTTTAAATACGGTTGCTTGCATTCCCGAGGACTGCACCGCACCCCACACGTCGAGCGTGCCCGAGGTCTGAAGGAACATTGTCTGTCCGCCGAAAATTCCAATCCAAATGATGCAGAAAATCGACGGCACTAGCACCTGAACGAGCATAAAGGTGCGAACCTTTCTTCCCTTACCCATTCTTGCAAGGAACATTCCGATGATCGGAGCATACATGATGAACGAATTCCAGTACATAACACTCCACTCAGAGAACCAATTGTCATCAGGTGCCATTGCGTTCATCAGCATAGTCTGAGTGCCCCAGTTATCAACAATGAAACCGATTGACTCCGATGTGATTTTTCCGATAAACTGCGTATTTCCGAAAATATAAACATATGCCATGAGGAACATGAAAAAGTACATGCAAACCGTAGAAACGATTTTAAGTCCCTTTCCTATTCCCGACACGCATGAGAGAATAAACATTGTTGCAACGAAAACCGCAATGATTATCCAAACTATCGGCGACTGCGCAATTCCGAAAACCGACTCGAGTCCCGCACCGATTTGCATAAGACCGACGCCCATGGAATTAGCCGTTGCACCCATAAGACAGAATATAACAAGAGATGTAATCAAGGTGTTGAGCCACGGGATTTTCTTGTTTGTGACGCACTCGACCACGGAAGAAACGGAAAGGCTTTTTCCCTTGTTGAAACAGAGGATTGCAAAAGCCGCACCGCAAACAGCATACATGGCATACTGAATGAAGCTCCAGTCCCACATAGACTGAGCAACGGCAAATATTGCCGCATTTCTCGTCTCCGGTTCTCCGATAGCCGTCGGTGTTTGCATATAGTGATAAATCGGCTCGCCTATCGCCCAGAACAATAGGCCCGTTCCGATTCCCGAGCAAATTGACATGGCGCACCAAGTCGGCATGCTGTAATCAGGCTTTGCGTCCTTTCCGCCTATGACGACATCACCGTATTTTCCGATGATTATGACTGCCGCTAGAATCAAAAACACCAATGACAAAATATTGATATATGCGCCGAAATAATTTGCAATTACATCAAGTATTTTGCTCATGACATTTCCGAGTGCCTGAGAATTTACTATTCCGCACAGCACAAACGCCGCCAAAGCGATTATTGCGGGCCAGAACGCCGCTTTATTCATTTTCCCCTTACCGTTGTCTCTTCCCATTTCACCTTACATCCTTTACACATCAGCAGTTTGTTTTTATTTTCTCAAAGATTGTTATTTTTATCACAATCTCAGGTAAAAATTATTTAGGATAAATCTGAATTTATCCTAAGAAATATACAATTTGCTATTTAATAACAAACCTACTGTCATATTCTAAAGCTTGTTAATATATTAACATAAAAGCACAGCAAAAGAAAATACTCAAATTGTATTCAAGTATTTAATTTTTAAATAGTTGATATAATTTTTTGGTTCATATTTTTACGATTTTTGCTTCAATCCCGTAGGGGCGACCTTCGGTCGTCCTCGCACTGAGCTGAAATCGATAAAGGGCGGTCAAAGACCGCCACTACGGGATAAATGTTCTATATTTATCTTTGTGTAAATCAGTCGGCTTGTCGGCTTAACTACGGGCTTTCGCCCTGAAAATGCTTCACATTTTCGGTTAAGCTTCCAAGCCTTTCTGTTTTCTTTTGTTTCACACTGTCTTTTGTGTTTGATAGTTCTCTTAGTGTAAGCAGATCGGCACGGAAAATGTCCGTCTGCGAATGCTTCGCATTCGTGACGTATTTTCCTTTGCCTATATCTTTTTGTTTTCGGTATTTCTCTTTGCGTGAATAAGTCGGCTGTCTTCAGACAACTACGAACGCTTTGCGTTCTGAAAATGCTTCGCATTTTCGGTTGCCTTTGACAGCCTATCTTTTTTATTGTCGCTTCGCTCTGTTCTTTCGTTTTTTGCCTCTGCTATTTATTTCTCTTCGTGGGCTCTGCCCACACCCGTTCGCTTTTTGTAAAAAGCGAAACCAAAAACTTTTGTATTTTGCTTCTCGTTCTCTATCTCTTTATGAAAAAATCACCGCATTCAAAATCGAACACGGTGACTGAAAATTATTTATTACTTCTCCATATTCTCTACAGCTGCCTTGATGAAGCCGTGGAAAAGCGGATGATACTTATTCGGTCTTGACTTGAACTCAGGATGATACTGAACGCCGACAAAGAAGTCATTCTCTGCAATCTCGACTGTCTCGACAAGTCTGTCGTCAGGTGATGTTCCGCTGATGACAAGTCCTGCCTCTGTGAATCTGTCACGATAGTCGTTATTGAACTCATATCTGTGACGGTGACGCTCGGAGATGAGGTTGCTGCCGTAGCACTTCTCCATCATTGTGCCTTCCTTAATCTTGCACGGATATGCGCCGAGTCTGAGTGTACCGCCCATGTTGATACCGGTGTACTGGTCAGGCATGAAGTCGATAACCTTATTGAGTCCGAACTCGTCAAACTCGCCCGAGTTAGCGTCCTTTATTCCGCAAACATTTCTTGCGAACTCGATACATGCAATCTGCATGCCGAGGCAAATTCCGAAGTAAGGAATATTGTTTGTTCTTGCATACTTACATGCGAGAATCATACCCTCGATTCCACGGTTGCCGAAGCCGCCGGGGATGATGATACCGTTAAGGCCCTTGAGCTGCTGGTCGACATTCTCCTCTGTGAGGAACTCTGAGTCAATCCAGTTTATATCGACATTTGCTCCGAGATAGTAGCCTGCGTGGCGCATTGCCTCTGCGACTGAGAGATAAGCGTCGTGAAGCTTAACGTACTTACCGACCAAGCCGATTCTAACGTTCTTGTTTCTGGACTTAATCTTCTCAATCATATCGTACCAATCGTGAAGATCAGGTGTTCTCTCAGGGAGATTGAG
>CAVBOS010000150.1:0-4786 GCA_963597005.1 Lachnospiraceae bacterium | reverse complement strand
CAGTATCCTTTATATTGCAGTGGAACACATGGGGGAGATCAAGCTCTTTGTTCATGTAGTAGTGGAAGGTGTAGGGAACATTGTTCTTGTCAAGTGCCTCTCTGAGCTTAGGAGCGTCATCACGGAGGAAGTCACCCGTTGCGGTCATAAAGAATGTCTCGGGATAATTCGAGGTGATGTGCTTTGTGACATTGATAAGCTCGAGCTCTTCGGCTGTGCCCTTGTTCGGAAGTAAATCCCACATGAGCATCTGAGTCTGAGTGGGCTCTTCGCCTTCTTTCGGCAAATCTATTACATATGCACCGCAATTTAATGCAATCGCACGAAGAGAGAAGTCCTTAGGTGCTTTGAAGTTAAAGTTTGAGGCATAGTCGGGATTGGAGCTGATTGAAGCATAAAGTCCCAAATTGTGTGCGCCTGCGGAGTCGCCGACAGCAAATATATTGTTGGTGTCAAAGCCATATTTCTCGGCATTTTCCATTACAAATGTGAATACGGAATTGGTGTCCTCGAGAGAAGCTGGAAACTTAAATTCGGGAGCAAGTCGGTAGGTGAAATTGACAACGGCAAAGCCTCTCTGTGCGAGGTTCATGCAGTACCACTGGTAGCCTTCTTTGTTGCCGTAAACCCAACCGCCGCCGTGTACGGATACGATTACGGGTAATTTTCCCTCGGTGTTCTTGGGACGGTAAACATCGAGAGACTGCCACTCGGGCAATTCTCCGTAAACAATATCATCGAAACGCTCGATGTCGTCGGGTGTTGTAAGACCAGCATCACGCTTGGCGTCGCCTTCGCCGAACATTTTTCTTATTAAATCTGAAATTTCTGACATAATTAAAAATCCTTTCGCAGTAATCAATTGAAAAATTCTAAAAGAAACAGGGAAGCCCCAAAAAGACTTCCCTGAAAGTTAAGCTATATTATGTTCTGTCCTTAGCCTTGAGAGTCTTTTCAATCTCAGGGAGATACTTATCTATGTTCATGAGAAGAACAATGATGAGAGTTATAACAGCCATAACAGCACTGAAGTAACCGAAGCCGAATGTGATGGAATCGAGAGCCTTCTGAGTCTGAACCTCAGCTGTTCCGACATAGCCGCCGAATGTGAGGAAGAGTGTGGAAACGAAAGAACCGAGACCGATACCGACTTTCATACCGAAGGAAGTACAGGAGTTAACGAGTCCCTCAGAGCGAATACCTGTCTTCCACTCACCGTAGTCAACAACATCGGCTGTCATAGCAAACAAGCCTGTCATGAGAGGTCCGTTAGCAAGAGCCTTGAGAACGAGTCCGACATAAACGAGTGTGAGGTTGAGGCTTGTTCCGCCCAATCCTACGATAGCTGCACCGATGATGCTTACAATGGAAGCACCGATCATAACCTTTCTCTTACCGAACTTCTTAACGAGAACAGGGTTAAAGAAGTTTGCGGCAACAGCCGGAAGTGCGTTGCAGATAGATGTGTTTGTGAGAAGTGCGAGGTTGCCCATAACGCCTGCGCAGAAGTAGTAGGTGAGAGAGCCGACACCAACAACATTGATATAGATGAGCATGAAGAGAAGAGCCTGAAGGAAGAAGTACTTGTTCTTCATGAGGGCAGGAAGTGCCTCTTTGAAAGGAACTTCTTTAATGACAACCTCACCTGTTGAGCTTTCGCCGACATGCTCTTTGCATCCGAAGAAGCAGATGAGGAGCATAACGATCTCAACGAGACCGAGTACAACAGTGAGCTTTGTCCAAGTCCAGAAAGCGCCCTCTGTGCCGATTGTTGCGATTGCGTTTGTAGCAAAGACATTTACGACAAGAGTTGTAATCTGAGTCATGATGAAACGCGCTGAAGCTGTTTCTGCTCTGTCCTGAACATCAAGTGTCATTCTGGAGAGAAGTGCATTGAACGGGAGATTGTTTGCTGTGTAAACAATGCAGTTCATGAAGATGTAGGAGAAGTAAGTGTAAGCAAGCTTACCGCCGTTTGAATTTGCCGGGTTCATGAACATCAGGATGAGACCTATCATCATGAACGGTGCTGTCCAGAGAAGCCAAGGCCTTGCTTTGCCGTACTTTGACTTAGTTTTATCAACTACAGCACCCATCATAAGGTCGGTTGCACCATCAAAAACACGTGCTACAAGCATCATTGTGCCGGCTGCAGCTGCAGCTATGCCAACGGTATCTGTAAGGAATCCTGTGTAGAATGTGCCAGATAATGCAACATAGACATTAGCGGCACAGTCGCCGAAGCCGTAGGAGATTTTTTCTCCCCACGAAAGGCGGCCGTTAGTTTTTGTAGCCATTTTCTAATACCTCATTTCATTTAGTAAAAATCCAATTTGAGATTAGTGTCTTAGACACCTGTCTCATTAATACCGTGGTTTATTGTAATACTAATTTAATGATTATTCAATAAAATAATTCAAGAAATAAAAAGATTGGAGACTTATACATATTATAATATTTGTAATTTGTTATTTTGCTAAGGGAAAGGCTATTAAATTTCTTGATAATCAACAAAAACGCAATTTATAAACGAATATCAGAGAAAACGCTTGTTAAAATTTGCACTGATGTAAAATGGCATCAAAAAAGGACTGCCTGTAGGCAGTCCCTAAAAAGTATTATTTTAATTTGATCTGAGGTTTACGTGCTTCTGCATACCCGCTTTTGTTTCGGCAAGAGAGAAGACTATGCTTACCGCATGGTCAGCCGACTGCTCAAGCATCGAGACGATATCTGAGAAGTAAATTCCCGCTTGGGCACTGCAAACACCGTTGTTAAGGCGGTCAATATGGGTTTCCTCAAAGCGGTATTCCATGTCGTCAATCTCCTGTTCGAGGTCACGAACGGTCATGATTTCGTCAAAATTGCCCGTAGTGAGAATGTTTATGGAAAGCTCCCAAAGTCTGTTTAAGGCGGCGAGCATTTCTTCGATTTCTGATTTGCTGTCCTCGGAGAGAACCACATTAGCCTCTTTTGCACGTGGGATAAGCTTTGCAATGCTGTCGGCATGGTCGCCGACACGCTCGATATCGCTTACCGCATGGAAGTAAGAAGCAATCTGATTTGCATCGTCAAGCGGAAGCTCGTTTCTGTTCATCTTGACGAGATAAGAGCTGATTTTTTCGTCGAGGAAGTCGACATATCGCTCTGTCTCGAACATAAGCTCATTCTTGCTGTCGTCGCAGTTTATGAACGATTTGACGGCGTCGTTCAAGTTGAGAAGAGCCATCTTTGACATGCGCTGAATCTCACGCAAAGCGTTTGGCATTGCCATGGTCGGGCTTGAAATATCCGATCCGATAAACTTGAGGCGGAAGCCCTCTTCCTTTGCGTCCTCGCCGCGAACGATAACGTAAGTCAGCTTGATGATGAGGTTCATGAACGGATAGAGAACGATTACCTGGAAGACCTTGAATAGGAAGTGAGCAACGGCAATGTTTCTGCCGAGGTTTGCGGAGGAATTTCCATGTCCGCTTACGAAATAGATGACTTCTGCAATCTGATCCGAGAAGAAGAGGAGCAGAACGAACATGAGGATTGTGCCGAAAATGTTGAAGAGAAGGTGAATCATTGCGGTTCTCTTCGCATTTTTTCCTCCCGAAAGGCTTGTGAGTACGGCGGATGTGCAAGCACCGATGTTACAGCCGAGGATAACGAACATGCAGATGTGTAGGTCGACAAGTCCCTGTGAAGCCATAACGACAAGGATAGAGACCGTGACGCTAGAGCTCTGCACAACGGAAGTGATGACAAGACCGAGTAAAATTGCGAGAATCGGATTGGTGAAGTTGGCGAAAAGATCGATAACGGCGGGGATATCACGCAGAGCACCCATTGCCGTGCTCATGATTGAAATACCCATAAAGAGGATACCGAAGCCCAAGACAACCTGTCCGATTTTCTTAGCCATCGGATTCTTGATGAAGTTGACCATTACCGCACCGATGAGAACAAAGAACGGTGCAACGGTGCTCAGCTTAAATGCAACGAGGAGCGAGGTGACGGTCGTTCCGATGTTTGCACCGAGAATAATTCCCGACGCTTCGCTTAAGGTCATAAGTCCCGAGTTAACAAAAGAAACGGTCATAACCGTTGCGGCACTCGAAGACTGAATAATGGCTGTGAAGAACATTCCTACGATAAGTCCCAAAAGGCGGTTCTTAGTGAACGCTTTGAGAATCGATCGCAGCTTGTCACCGGCGGCAAGCTCAATTCCTTGGCTCATGAGGTTCATTCCTGCAATGAAAAGACCCAAGCCTCCGATAAGTTCAATAAATATAGAGAACATATAAGTTTCCATCCTTTGCCGATATATCGGCACATATTTGTTTCATTTTTAATTTGACAATAGCACAAAGTCATATATATTGTAAATGAACTGTAATGTTAGTGTCAAGAAATCTTTACTTATCTAAGTAAAATTTAACATAGATTTTACATAAGAGAGTATTTTTGCCTAATTGTTTACAGAAAACAGTAATTTTATGGAAAGTTTTTGGTTTCGCTTTTTTCAAAAAGCGAACGGGTGTGGACAGAGCCCACGGGATAAAAGCGAAGAAAAATTGAAATAAAGAAAAAGAGGCACGAAGTGCCGATACAAAAAGAAGATAGGCTAGTGAGGGAAACCAAAAGCACAAAGTGCTTTTAGGGAGCAAAGCGATCGTAGTTGAAACGAACAAGCCGAACTGTACGCAAAAAGATAAAAAAGAATGAAAAAGAATACAAATCCCGAAGGGGCGACCTTCGGTCGCCCTCGCACTAAGCTACATTAGTAAACAACGGTCAT
>CAVBOS010000149.1:0-4791 GCA_963597005.1 Lachnospiraceae bacterium | reverse complement strand
AGCTCAAGGCATTCTTTGAAAAATATTTCGGTGTTGGTGGTTCATCAACATTTACTAAACCAGTGACCTACGATATTGATTCACAAAATGAGGTATTAATGGTTGCGGAGGATACAGTCCCTTATGGGAAATAAAAAATCGGAGAAAATAAATGGGAAAAGAATTATTTGACAATATACCGAGTAAAGTGGCGGATTTATTGTCTGATGTTAAGAATGGACGAATAGGTCTGCCTGACCTCCAGCGCCCATTTGTATGGAAAGATAATAAAGTTCGTGAACTGCTTGATTCTATGATGAAGGGATATCCGATTGGCTACATTATGCTATGGGAATCTCCTGCTGACTATGAGAATACAGGCTATATCGGTAAGAATAATAAAATGTATAAGCGTCCTGATGATTTGGTAATTGATGGACAGCAGCGTTTAACCGCACTGCTTGCTGCAATGTACGGAGTTACTATCAAGGATAAGAATTACAAGGAAAGAAAGATACGCATTTCTTTCAATCCTTTAACAAGGGAATTTGCAGTATGGACACAGGCTTATGAGCGTAATCCTGAGTGGATAAGTGAAATAAGCAGTGTATTCGCCGCAGACCAAGAACATAATATTTCAAAATTCAGAAAAGCATATATCAAGACTGCTAACGAGGGTAGGGTAAAGAATGACCAGCCGGAATTAACAGAAGATGAAGAGGATATCATTGAGGAGAATATCAATGACTTGCTTAATCTTGGTATCTATTCATTGCCTACACTGAAAATCAATGCTAAGGCTGATGAAGAAGATGTTGCCGATATATTCGTCCGTGTTAATTCAGGCGGACAGAACCTGACCGAGAAGAACTTTATAGAAACATTGATTGCCGTCTACGATAATGATGTTCACGATAAGATTAATAAATTCTGTGCTGAGTCAAGAATCCCTAACAATGGAACATCGTTTAACCAGATACTTCAGGTTGACCCGTCTCACCTTATCAGAATGGCAGTCGGTGTAGGTTTTAGAAGAGCACGTTTGCGTTATGCCTATATGCTGCTTCGTGGTAAGAACCTCAAAACAGGCGAAATCACTCAGGATGTGCGTGAAGAGAATTTGAGAATTTTCAAAGAGTCATTGGATATCGTAACCAATCTCAATAACTGGCACGCATTTATGAATCTTTTTGCTTCAGCGGGATACCTGAAAGGCGGCTTTGTTGCTTCAACAAATGCTGTGGTTTTCAGCTATGTGTTATATCTTATCGGAAAGTATGATTATAAGGTATCATCCGTTGAGCTTCAGAAAATTATCCGCAAGTGGATTTTCATGTCTACGATTACAGGATTTTATACAGGCTCGACAGAAACAGAAGTAGAAAAGCAGTTTGCGGATTTAAGAGATGTTCAGAGTGCAGATGAATTTGTAGCATACCTTGATTCTGTTATTGCCAACAGATTTACTGATGATTACTTTACCTATTCATTGCCGACAGAGTTAAACAGCTCATCCGCAACATCTCCGGCTTGGTATGGGTATATCGCTGCGATTAATGTTCTGGGAACACCAATGCTGTTTAGCACAGCACTGCTGTCACAATACTTTGTATTAGGAACAAGCGGAGATAAAAATTCAGTGGATAAGCATCATATCTTCCCAAAGCATTATCTTGAGAAAATCGGCTATGATAATGACCGTGACAGAAACCAGATAGCAAACTTTACATATCTTGACTATGTGACGAATATTGATATTTCAGACGCACCTCCGGCAGAGTATGTCGGAAGATACAGAGAGAAGCTTGGAGAAGAAGGATATAAGCTTGCTTGTGCCCAGAATGCACTGCCAGAAAATTTTGAGCAGTTATCATATCCTGAATTTTTAAGCCAAAGAAGATTGCTGATGGCTCAGATAGTGAAAAAGGCTTATAAGGAGCTGGATAAGTAAGATTAATACAAAATTAGATTTTTTTATGAACGAAGAATAGCGAACTGTATACATATCTTCAAGAAAAATATGTCTATTTTATAAAGTGGATTGGGGATTAAGAATATGATGATGAGTCCAGAATCTTTTTACTATACGCATTGTTTGTAGGAAGACAGATGGTTTTTCAATAAATGATATTGAAGCAATACAGGAGACGCTAGGACACAGATGCTCAAAATGCAGATGGATATTGTGCCGTAGAATAATAACATAAGAACGAATATCATGTACTCGTGGAGGAAATACTATGAACGATATGATAAGAATAGATGACGAATATATTAAATGGTTAAAAATAGTTAGGGACAGATTTAAGGGGACGCAGATAAAAGCGGCAATCAAAGTAAACGATGAAATGCTCCGATTTTACTGGTCACTGGGCAGAGACATTGTCGAGATGCAGGCTGAGAGTAAATGGGGGAGTGCATTTTTCGAAACTTTAAGTGAAGACTTAAAGAAAATGTTTCCGGGAGCAAAGGGATTCTCGACAACAAATCTTAGATACATGAAGAGATACTATGATATGTTTGGAAAAATTCTGCCCCAAGTTGAGGCAGAACTATCAGACATTACAAATCTGCCCCAAGTTGGGGCAGAAATATATGCCGTTCCTTGGGGACATATAAAAGCCATTGTAGATAAATGTAAAGGAAATCCAGAGAAGGCACTTTTCTTTGTGGACGAGGTAATAAAAAACAATTGGTCCAGAGCTGTATTGTTGAATTTTCTTGATACAAATTTGTATGAACGTCAGGGAAAAGCAATTAGTAATTTTAAAACAACATTGCCTGCCTACACCGGTGATTTGGCTCAGGAAATAACGAAGGATCCGTACAATTTTGATTTCATTGCCGTCAATCGTGATTACAATGAGCGTGAATTAAAAGATGCATTAACAGAGAAGGTTATTAAGTTGTTAATGGAAATGGGGAAAGGTTTTGCTTTTGTAGGACGAGAATATCCTCTTCCGATTGAGGGAACAGAAGAATATATAGATCTGTTATTTTATCATTTAAATCTGCATTGTTATGTAGTTGTTGAAGTCAAAGTAAAAGAGTTTAAATCAAGAGACATTGGACAGATTGGAACATATATAAATATTGTGGATGATATTGTCAGAACAGATACAGACGGAAAGACAATAGGATTAATTATTTGTAAAGAGAAAAATAATGTGTTGGCAAAATATGCAATTAATAGTTCCAATGAGCCAATAGCAATCTCAGCATATGAGTTGTCCAATTTCCTACCGGATAATCTTGCATCAATGTTGCCAACTACAGAGGAGTTGGAATCAAGATTAGTATTGGATGAAGCTCTCGATAGTGACAATTAATAGATAATGGATTTATTTAAATTAAACAAACCCGCCCAAATCCACCCGAAACATAACAGTTTGGAGCAGCTTGGGCGGTTCTTTTTGGTTTATTTGTACCTTACAAAGCTCGGTACAAATCTCGGATGAACTTTCCTGTTGTACTCTCTGTTAAACTTGGAGAACAGAGATTTTAACTGAATGATGTGCACATTATCATATTGCTTGCTTAATTCCCAGTATGACTTGGGGACTGAATTTACCGTGCAGATGAAATATTCATTCTTGTAAAATGGGCTTGTTTTAGTGGTGGCTTTTTCTATATTTGCCCAAAGCTCACTTGTAAGCTTATCGTTTGGGACATTGTTGTAGTAGATATAGAAATTCGTTCCATAGCTCTCACAGGCAAAGCCGAATGTGATATCATCAAGCTTGACATCGTGATAATCCGGATTTTCGGTATCAACATAGGAATGAGTGAAATGATTCAGTTCACTTCTTACCCAGAAATCACACATGTCTTTGTAGAAATCTGCAAGGATAATTTTGTCTAAATATTCTGTGAATCTTCCGCTAAGCTCATCGGGGAAACTTCCGTCAGCGTTTGGAATTGCCGTCAGTAAAAATCTGTACCATAAAGTGAGATAATTGCCGTTAGGATAATATCGTGAGTGTCCGTTTTCGACTTTTTGCTTTTCGACCAAGTGGTACTCTGCCAATACCTTTATGTACTTATCGCACTTGTTTTTCGGATAGCCTGAGAACTTGGCAAGTTCGCTGATTCTGTTATATCCGTTAGCCATGCCGAAAAGAAGAGTGTTGTAAGTCTCCGGTGTGCGGAAATTTTCTTTCGTCCAGTTAACGGCAAGCTGATAATATTTAGAATTAACATTAAGGAACATCTTTAAGTTATCCTCAAATGTAAGCTCTGTATTGTATTCTTCAAGCAAGCTCGGAATACCATCTGTAAGGCAATAAAGTTTCACGGATAATTCATTTGAAATTGATAATATATCTGCAAGTTCTTGAGTTGATATATGTTTTGGGGTAGCGTAAGTATACGGAACTCCGATTTTCTCCCATTCTTTTACAGTTAATTTTTTCCCGATTAAGATGATTTTAGTGTTGCCGTTTGTTTCCAAGAAAGCGGAAAGAGCAGAATTAAATTCATCCTTGTCATTTCTGTCGCCGATATGGTCAAAAAAGACTGTAAGGCGATTTTTCTTTGAGTAACAGGCAAGCTGCTTAAAGAAATCGCTCCAGTCAGAAGTTGGTGTGAAAATCTCAGGATAAGCATTTGAAAACACTCTCAGTGCAAATTCAGAATCTAAATTTCTGAATGAAAAATATAGGCAATTCTTATTCTCGGCACAGTATTTCAGGGCAGAATAAGTCTTGCCTTTTCCGGTATGCCCATAAATGAAAAGAGCCTTGTTTGGATTATTAAAGCTATCTATTGTGTCGGCAATTTTCTTTGCCGTGAAATCTAATATCATATCATCAC
>CAVBOS010000148.1:0-4799 GCA_963597005.1 Lachnospiraceae bacterium | reverse complement strand
ATATCATGTAGCTCATGTAAAGGTCAAGCTTCGAAATATCATCGGTAAATTTAACCTCGAGCGTCTCGCACTCATCATCGCTCTCGCAGTAGGTTGCGGGCAGTGCTTCAAGCCTTGGCTTTCCGCTGAAAATTTTATGAGATTTATATCTGAAATCGGCACAAACAGAGCCGTCACTGTTTTCCACCTCGCATGCGGTAAAGCGCAAATCGCCCGTTCCCGTTGTCGGATACTCTGAGTTCAGATAATCCATGGTAAATCCGCTGTCCTCATACTGGCACGGTGACATATCGCGTCTTCCGAAATTAAGAATATGAGAAAAATCCTCTCGGTCGTTGATTCGCTTACCGAAATATAATCCCGAAGCCTGACCGTTTTGAAGTATGGTAAATATATAGCTTATCTGATTATTGTATAGATGAAAGGTTTTATCGTTCTCATGAAAAATAATTGCCATGATATACCTCCGTGTGCCTGATTTATGTATCACATATGATTATAAACAAAACGGCGGAAAAGTAAACCTTCCCACCGTTTTAAGCAATACTATTTAATTTTTTAGCTACCGCCCTACTCCGAGCATCTCGATTAAGAGAAGCCATACAAGACCGTAGTAGGTAACAACAGCAACAAGGTCGTTTACCGTAGTGATTAGCGGGCCCGATGCAACAGCGGGGTCGACGCCGATTTTGTGGAAAAACATAGGTACAATAGCACCGACAAGCGAGCTGATAACCATGGCAACCACAAGCGAAACTCCGACGCAGCCTGAAATCATAAATGCATAGTGTACGGGATTGTGCTTGAAGAGCATGATGTAAAGTCCGACAAAGACAAAGCTTATCACGCCAAGCACGAGACCGTTGAAAAATCCGACTCGCATTTCTTTGAGTACGAACATAAACTT
This sequence comes from Lachnospiraceae bacterium, assembly GCA_963597005.1. Lineage (GTDB taxonomy): Bacteria > Bacillota > Clostridia > Oscillospirales > Acutalibacteraceae > SIG603. Next base: position 3,892 of record CAVBOS010000148.1, on the reverse strand, counting down.
TTCTTTTGCCTTAATGTTCTCGTCCATGAGAACACGAATCGTAACAGCAAGGGACTGAGTTCCTACGTTACCCGCCATATCGAGAATAAGGCTCTGGAAGCTCATTACAAGCGGAATAATCGCAACGACAGTCTCAAAAATTCCGACTACACTCGAAACACCCATACCGAGAAGCAGAAGAACGCAGAGCCACGGCAAACGCTTTTTCATACTGTCCTTGAGAGTTTCTTCGAGATCCTCCTCAGCAGTAAGACCTGCGAGCTTTGCATAGTCATCACCGAGCTCATCATCGACAACCTCGACAATGTCTTGTGCGGTGATGATACCGATAATCTTTCCGTCAGAATCAAGTACAGGGAGAGAGTCCTCGGAGTAGTCCTTGATGTCCTCAATGCTGTCAGCTATTTTTTCGTGGTCTGTAAGGTACGGGTAGCTTGTGGTGATTAAGTCCTCAAGCTCTGTATCGCTTCTTGCGATAATCAAATCCTTGAGGTCGATAGCACCGTAGAATTTATCGTTTTCGTCTACGACATAAATCGTAGAAATGTTATCGTTTTCGCCTGCTTGCTGAACAAGCTCACGCATAGCCTGACGGATGGTCAGGTTGTTTTTGATAACTATATAGTTCGTCGTAATGTGAGAACCGATCTCGTCATCGTCATAAGACTGAATGAGCTTGATGTCCTCTCTGTCCTCTTCGTCCATGTGACGAATGATTTCTTCCTGAACGTCCTCGTCCATTTCCTCGAGAACATCGACAGCATCGTCGGCGTCCATCTCGGAAATAATCTCGGCTGCCTTCTCGATGTCGAGTTCCTTAAAGTACTCGTCAACATCTTCGAGATAAGCAAAGACCTCGGCGCATCTCTCTGTTCCCAAAATGCGGTAAAGTCTTTTTCTTTCGTCAGGCGTCAATTGCTCGATAGCACCAGCAATATCGTTATCGTGGTAATCTTCGAGTCTCTCGCTTAATTCGGTATCGGAAATGTCACTTCTGATTAACTCAAGGAGCTCTCCGACATAGTCTTCAGCAATATCTTCAATGGTAGTTGTGATGTTCTTCTCTTCCATTGGTAATGCCTCCTTTTCTCTGCAAACTTTTTTTGGCATAAGCCGTAATTACAAACCCAAAAGGGCGCAGAAAAACCACCGCAAAAGGCGTTTTTCCTTTCTGCAGACGACAGAATTATAAATAGTAGGAGAAACACTCGAACGGTGGCGTGATTTAAAAGGCTATTTTAAGTCAGTTAAAAAAGACCTGAACAGCCCAAAATAAAGCTACGTATTCGAGGATTTATACTTCTTCCTGTACTATCATGGCCGTCCATTCTTTTTTCACATCCTTTACGTTAATTTTGAGGTCAGGACTTATTTCTCTTCACTGACCTCAAATATTATAAGTCCACAGTTTTTTTTAGTCAAGACTTATGATTGTTAAATGTAAGTAAAAAAATCTACACAATTAAATAAGTGGTAAAAAAAGCGTCCGAATACGAACGCTTTCATAAATATCAAACTAATCAGACTGTTTGACCGAGTATAGTCTTTGCGACGCCTATACCGAGAACTCCGTCTCCTAAATGACAGCAAAGGCTGATCGGAAGCGGATGGCAAACCACACGCATACCCGGGAATGCCTCTGCGACCTCTCTGTGCCACTGAGCTCCGTACATCTTATCGCCCGAATAAGCAACGGCTATGCTGATTTTATCGCCCTTGAAACGGGTTTCAATGTCATTTTTTACAGCCTCAAGCATGATAGCCTTTGCCTTGTCCATGCCTCTTGCCTTTTTGAAGGAATCGAGCTTGTCTCCCTGAATCTGAAGAACAGGCTTAAGACCGAGAACAGCACCGACCGCAGCCGCTGACTTTGAAACTCTACCGCTTTTCTTGAGAAGCTCGAGAGTATTGACCGTGACATAGGTTGTCTGAGAGAGAGCCTCTCTGTCAAGAACAGCCTTAATTTCCTTTGCATTCAAGCCGAAATCGGCAAGCACGCAAGCATCCTGAACGGAGAAAATAAGCGGAACGGAAACTCTGCGGTTATCGACAACCTGAACCTTGCCGTCATAGTCCTTAGAAAGAGCCGTAGCGGTATTGCACGAGCCAGAAAGACCTGCCGACATAGGAATGTAAACAACATCGTCATATTCGTCAAGTGCCGTTTCCCAAGCAGTGATGACTGCATCAGGAGAAGGCTGTGAGGTGCTTACCTCTGCGCCTTGCTTTAGTTTCTCGAAAAACTCCTCACTTGTACAGGTTACTCCCTCAAGATGCTGCTTTCCGTCAATCGAAAACGGCATCGGAACAAGCGTAACACCGAGTGATTTTGCCTCTTCGTTTGTAAGTCCGCCGTTTGTATCGGTAATAATACAGGTTTTTCTCATTTTTATTTTCTCCTACTTAAGGTATTTGTCATAAACAAAGATTAATTTAATCTATAAACTAAATTCGATTATACAATATTTATTTCCCCTTGTCTATAACGAAATTGTAAACAAAAAAGGCTCTGCCCTCAAGGACAGAGCCAAATTGAATAATCAAAGAATTTTTGTAACGGCAACGGCCATTGCGCCCTCACCGATATGGCAGCAAATGCTTATCGGAAGCGGATGCATAAAGACATTTTCGCCCGGAAAAGCCTCTTCAACCTGCTTTCTCCACTTCTCGGCTTCCTCGGTGTTTGTTCCCGAATAAGCTACGGCAATCTGATGATTTATGCCGTTAAAACGGTTTGCCAAATCGTCTTTTATAGCATCGAGCATAATGAGCTTAGCCTTGTCCATGCCTCTTGCCTTTTTGAAAGCGTCAAGCTTGCCGCCCTGAATCTGCAAAACGGGCTTAAGACCTAAAACCGTGGCAAGTGCCGCACCTGCTTTGGTAACACGTCCGCTTTTTTTCAAAAGATCGAGCGTATTCACCGTGATGTAAATCGACTGCTCAGCCGCCTCACGCTCCAAAATCGCCTTAATCTCACTCGCACTCATACCGTACTTAGCAAGTCTCACGGCGTCAAGCACCGACTGATAGAGAGAAAGTGAAATTCTCCTGTTGTCGACAACCTGAACTCTGCCGTCATACTCCTTAGAAAGTCCCTCGGCTGTGTTATATGAGCTTGAAAGAGACGAACTCATCGGCAAATAAACAAGCGACTCATACTCTTCGAGTATACCGTCCCATGTCTCCAAAATATCAGCAGGAGACGGCTGGGAGGTAACGACATCTGCGCCCATTCCGAGCTTTTTGAAAAACTCCTCGTAGGTACATGTTACGTTTTCGAGGTGAGAGACACCGTCGATTGTGAACGGCATGGAAACAACGCTTACGCCAAGACTTTCTGCAGCCTCGGCACTTATACCGCTGTTCGTATCCGTTACTATTCTAACTTTTTTCATTATTATCTAAACCTTATTTCTTCTTGAAAGAATCCTTGAGTGAAACCGAACGGTTAAATACAAGATGATCCTGTGTGCTGTCCTTGCTGTCGGCGCAGAAATAGCCCTGTCTCATAAACTGGAATGAGTCTCCCGGCTTAGCGTACTTGAGCGACTTCTCTACCTTGCAGTTTGAAAGAACTGTGAGAGCGTCCTTGTTCATAACCTCGAGGTAATCGTAATTATCGGGATCCGGAACAGTGAAAAGATTGTCGTAAAGTCTGAGTTCTGCGTCCTCGCAGTCTCTTGCGTTGACCCAGTGGATTGTCGACTTAATCTTTCTTCCGTCTGCTGGATTACCGCCTCTTGAGTTCTCGTCGTACTCTGCAAATACCTCGACAACATTTCCGTTCTCATCCTTGCGGCAGCCTGTGCACTTTACGATATATGTTCCTTTAAGTCTGACTTCGTTGCCGGGGAAAAGTCTGAAGTACTTCTTGACAGGCTCCTCCATGAAG
>CAVBOS010000147.1:0-4829 GCA_963597005.1 Lachnospiraceae bacterium | reverse complement strand
GTAATACGCTTGATAGCTTCGTTGTCCTGACGGCGGAAAACCTTATACTGCGGGATTGCGTCGTCATTGACAGAAAGATAATTCTTGCACTTGTCATTGGGATCAGGAGTTTTTGTGATTAGCTCTTGTCTCATCAATTCGTTGAGCTTTAGTGTGACCCCCGGCTTTGATACATGAAGCAGTTCTGCAAGCTTCGTTGCTGCGCAAGTGCCGTTCATAGTATAACTATTGTAAGTGATATTTTCATCCACTAACTGTTTGTTCATAAGCTGCAAGTCGCAAATCGCTGTGCTGTAATAAAAGGTGTCCAGTGATTTTCGTAGTTGCATATTTTGATTACCTCCATATAATTAAGCTAATATCATTATTGCAACTTAACTAATTATCAATGTCAAGAGTAATGAGATAAATCTTACCAGTTTGTAACGCTGAAAAAATTGTGCAGAAAATGGCAATTAAAAGAAAACATGATGTCTGGAGTGCCCAAACGGTTCTTATAATATATAGATTTCAATTTATAAGACCACTTACTTGTGGCACAGAAAATGTGTCCTGAGTAGGTGGTCTTTTTTCTGAATTAATATACAGCGAAAGATTTATTATTTGGCTTAAAGGAATAAGCAAGAGGTTCTTTAAAATTTGCTAATAGTAGCTTATATAACTTTAGACTAATGCGGCGTGTTATTTATTTAACAAATTTTCGTAGAAAATAGCTCGCCTATATAAGTGAAACTTATGTAGGGTATAACATAACGCAAATGACCATGCTTCTTAATAGCAATGCAGACTGTCTCTTCAATTTAAATTAAAACTCCGAGATTGAAAAAAGTAATCTCGGAGTTTTATGATTCTAAACGCAAATGACTGATATATCAATCAAAAACACTCGAATTATTTCTTGCGAATTTGATGAAAGTTTTTAATGCAAGCGATTTATAATCTCCGTTTCGAACTACGAATCCTATATGTCTTGAAACATTTGGACTTGTATACAGTGTTTTTACTTTGTATGGGGTTCTCGCTAGGGTAAGCTTTGGCAGTATAGAAAAGCCAAAACCACGCTCAACCATAGCCATTATTGTTCTGTCATCCGTCATTGTGTATGTCGTTTTAAATTTAACGTTGTTATTTTTTAAGATCTCATTTATGTAAGATTCATATCCCACCTCAAGAAAAAAGAAAGGTGTTTCTTTGAGGGCTTCTAAAGGAATATATCTATTTTCGTTTGTGGGAAAGTTGTTTGGTACGACCACAACAAACGGATCTTCGTATAGCTCTGAGAACTTGAGCCCTTGTTCATGTGGGTCACACATCAAGCAAAGATCTATTAGGCCTTTTTGCAACATTTTTACAGCCGGAATGTCGTCGAGTTGGTATAGCTCAAACTTAATGTTCGGGTATTGTTTTCCGTATTGATAAATAAGTTCAGGTAAACCGTAACAAGCCAAACTTACGTAACTTCCCAGACGAATGGTTCCGTTTTGTTTATCTGCAAGTTCCTCGATTTGCTCATTAAGTCGGCGCGTTTCGAATGTTATGTTGTAAAGTGTCGGCAATAGTTTCTCTAATCCAGATGTGGGCACAACGCCATGAGGAGTGCGATTAAACAAGGTTATTCCAAATTCAGATTCCAATGATTTAACAGTCTGACTTATAGATGATTGGCTGTACTGAAAATATTCTGCTGTTTTTGAGAAACTGTTTGTATCTACTATTTTAAGTATAATGTCATATTTTGATGGATTCATATATTACCTCTGTGCAATATTGCGGCGATATAAGGAAGACTTATATCCAACATAGAATTTATGCGTTTTACTTAATTTTAAAACACGAGTACTATATTGTCAAGAAATAAACAAAGTCTTCGAAAACGAATTAATTGTTTATTTGAACATTACTCGAGGAGGAACAAATATGACAAACAGAATAGCCAAGCTTAAGAAAATGCAACAGGAAGCAAAGCCTAGCTTAAGTGTGGAAAGAGCTCGTTTGGTGACAGAGGCATACGAAAAATATGCTGTTGAAACACCTGTTTTACAGAGAGCATATGCGCTTTCTCACATTTTAAGAAACATGACTATTTACATTCAGGAAGGCGAGCTTATAGTAGGAAACCACAACGATAAGCCTAGATGCGCACCTGTGTTTCCTGAATATTTCTCTGAATGGATTATTGATGAAATTGATGATTTCCAGACAAGACCAAGCGATCCGCTCGAAATAAGCGACGAGGAAAAGAAAGAGCTTGTTGAGATTCTTGAAAAGTGGAGAGGCAGAAGTTTTGATAAAGCTGTAGCAAAAGTGCTTTCGGAAGAGGCAAAAGAAGCCGAAAGTGCAGGTGTTATGACTATCGGAAACAGAGATTGCGGTACTGGTCACCTCACACCGGATTATTGGACAGCACTTAAATACGGTCTCGGATATCAAAGAGAAAGATGCCGCAAAAAAATCAAAGAATGCGTTGTTGACAGCGTAGAAAAGATGAGACAAGTGGATTTTTGGAATGCGGTAATTATTACAATAGACGCAGCAGAGGCTTATGCTCATCGTTACAGTGAGCTTGCGGCAAAACAGGCAGCTAAAGAGACCGACCCGGTCAGAAAATCAGAGCTTCTTGAAATTAGCGACATTTGTAAGAGAATTCCTATTGAAGCACCTCAGACATTTGCTGAGGCTATACAGATGGTTTGGTTCATTCATGTTATCATTTCAATAGAAGCAAACGGTCACGGTACATCTCTTCATAGATTTGACCAGTACATGAATCCATTCTATGTTAAAGACTTAAAAGAAGGTCGCATAACAGAAGAAAAAGCAATGGAGTATGTGGAATGTCTGTATATTAAGTTTACTGATATTTTAAAGCTTAGAGATAAATTCTACAGTTCTTCTTTTGCTGGATATCCTATTTGGCAAAACCTTATTGTCGGAGGACAGAAGGCTGACGGCAACGATGCCACTAATGAAATGTCTTTCTTAGCATTGCGTGCTAACAGAGATGTGCAGACTTCTCAGCCGACTGCATCGGTTAGATATTTCAAAGGTATCTCCGAAGAGCTCGTTGAAGAGGGCTTAAAGATGATTCAGGACGGCCTTGCTACACCAGCGTTTTTCAACGATGAATTGGTCGTTCCTATGGTCATGGAAAAGCTTGGAGTTTCTGTGGAAGAAGCAAGAAACTGGGGTATTCAGGGTTGCGTGCAGCATATTGTTGCAGGTTGCTCGGACGGTCGTCCTACAGTTGGATATGTCAATTTGCTTAAATGTCTTGAGCTTGTTCTTCATAACGGCTGGGATCCGATTACAAAGAAACAGCTCGGTGTTAAGACAGGTGAGCTTCATACATTAGATACAAAAGAGAAAATCGTTGATGCACTTTATAAGCAAATTGACTACTTTGTAGATCTTATGCTTACAGGATTCAACGTAGTAGGATCAATGCATGCCGACAGAGCTCCTGTTTCCTTTGCGTCGATGATGATTAACGATTGCATAGAAAAGGGTATGTCCGTACAGGAAGGTGGAGCAAGATTCTCAGAGTCAGGTGCGTTTATCAACGGTATCGGAAATGTAACGGATGCTATTGCTGCTATAGATACCATTATATTCAAAGAAAAGCTTTACACAATCGATGAGCTTATGGAAGCACTTCACAACAATTTCGAAGGCGCAGAAGCTATGAGACTCACACTTCTCAACAAGGCTCCTAAGTATGGCAATGACAACGATTATGTTGATGCTATTGCGGCGGGCATTGTAAAGCATTACGCAGAAAGTCTTTCAAGATACAAAGATTCAAGAGGCGGAAACTATCAGGTAGTTGTCGAATCACAGTCGATGAATGTTTCCCAAGGAAAATGTGTTCTTGCTTCTGCTGACGGCAGATTTGCATATGAAGGCGTAAATGATAACTGTTCTCCTGTAATGGGTCGTGACGTGAACGGTCCGACAGCAACGGTAAAATCCGTGGCAAAACTTGATCAGAAGAATGCAAAGGACGGATGCCTTTATAATCTTAGATTTGATCCAAGAAGTGTGCAGGGAGAAAAAGGCCGTAAAATTCTCAGAAGTGTCATCCAGACATACTTTGACAATATGGGTGAACATATCCAGATAAATGTTGTAGACAACGCAACATTGAGAGCGGCTCAGAAAAACCCCGAGAAATACAGAAACCTTCTTGTGCGTGTGGCAGGATATCTTGCTTATTTCACTGAACTTGATAAAGATGTTCAGGAAAATGTTATTGCAAGAACTGCTCATAACCCATGCTGAAAGCTAACAGCTGCTACATAGGAGGCATACAACGCTTTTCCACTGAAGATGGCCCGGGAATACGTACAACCGTATTCCTCAAGGGCTGTCCTCTAAAATGTGCTTGGTGTCATAATCCTGAAATGATATCACCACACTTTGCACTTCTTTATAAAAAAGCTAAGTGTATAAGATGTGGGCAGTGTATAAAAAATTGTTCTCAAAAAGCACTTTCTTTCGAGAATGATTTGATATCGGCAGATTTAACAAAGTGCAATAGATGCTTGAAATGTGTAAAAGGCTGTCCATCTGAAGCTTTATATTCAAAATCCAATGAAATGAATATCGATGAAGTAATTGAAGAAATTGTCAAGGATAAAGAATTCTATGATGCTTCAGGAGGCGGTGTCACACTTAGCGGTGGAGAAATTCTTTCAAATGCTCAATTTGCGATAAATATAGCAGAAAGATGCAGAAAGCTTGGAATATCTGTAGCAGCTGACACAAGTGGTTTTGGAAGATATGAAGATTTACTTGAACTTGCAAAATTATCGGAAGTGATACTTTATGAC
>CAVBOS010000146.1:0-4837 GCA_963597005.1 Lachnospiraceae bacterium | reverse complement strand
CTTTATGACCTGAAGCATATGAACAAGGAAGCTCATAAAAAATTTACAGGTCAATACCCTGATTTAATTTGGGATAATTTGATAAAACTTTCGGTAATTCCTGATATCAACAAGAAAATAATTATAAGAGTTCCTTTTATTCATCCTTTGAATGACGATATTGAAAACACAGATGCTTTATGTGATTTTATGATAAAACACAACTTGCATATTGTTAACTTTTTACCTTATCACAGTATGGGTATATCAAAGGCAAGAGAAGTTAATATTGTCCAGGAAGAATATGCAGAACCTTCTGAGAAAACTTTAAATAATGTAAGGAAAAAGTTCGAAAAAAGCGGAATCAAAGTAACAATAATGGGCAAAGAATCATAAAATTTAAAGGTGATACAAAATGAGTAAAAAAATAGGTTTTATCGGCGGCGGAATGATGGCTGAAGGTATCATTCAAGGAATGATAAAAAACCAGAATTTCAAAGCTGAAGAAATTTTCGTATATGATATATTAAGCGCTAGACTTGATTATTTATCTGAAAAATATGGTATCATAGCTTGTAAAGATACAGAGAGTGCTGTTACAAATTCTGATCTTATTATATTTGCTGTGCGTCCTCAGGATGCCGAAGGTGTATGTGTGGAGGTTAAACCGTATTTAAATAAGAATACAGTTTTTTCAACTATTTGTGCCGGCGTTCTTACAGAAAAGTATTCTGAATGGTTGGGAGCAGAGCAAAAGATTGTCAGAGTTATGCCTAATACACTAACCAAGACTATGCATGGATACAGCGCAATTTATCCTAATGCAGTAACTAAAGATAGTGATCTTGAAATTCTTAATCAAGTACTTGAGTCTATCGGTCAGGTAATAAAAATCAGAGAAGATATGTTCGATGCATTTACAGCTTACAGTTGTGCTGGCCCGGCATATATACTTCACTTCTTGAGTGCGATGATTGATGCAGGTGTTAGAGCTGGATTTTCAAGAAAAGAAGCAAGATCTCTCACGCTTGAAAATCTCATAGGAACTTCTATGAAGGTAACAGAAACAAATATGCATCCTTTGGATGTTTTAGACCTTATGACATCTCCGGCAGGAGTAACTATTGAGGCTGTTTACAGAATGAATAAAACCGGTATGTATGCAAGTGTTATGGACAGTGTAGGCGTAGCGGTAGAAAAATCTAAATCTTTGGGTTAAATATAGAAGGGAGAAATCTGATTTAAAATTCATGAAGTCAGATTACTTTAGAATAATGAAAAAGACAAAGACTGAGAGGAGCGCAACATTTAAAGGGTCTGTGCTTGTAATGTTGTCAGTGACTGTTATACTTCTTGTGGGTGTGCTTGTTTTAAAGCTTGATCCGTATATTCCGCTGATGACTGCGACGATTCCAATCACTTTATATGGTATACATCTGGGAATTTCTTGGAAAGAATTGATGGATAATGCTTATTCCTCTATAGCCGGATGTATGGAGGCTGCAATTCTTATACTTACCATAGGTATGGTTGTAGGAGCATGGATAGCAAGCGGAACAGTTCCTGTTCTTATATACTACGGAATTAAAATACTGTCCCCGTCTCTTGTTCTTCCGTTATCATTTTTGTTGACAGCTTTGATGAGTATGCTAACAGGTTCATCTTGGACAACTGTAGGAACTCTGGGAGTTGCCTTTGCCGGTATCGGAACAGCGATGAACATCAATCCGGCTCTTATGGTATCGACTATTGTTGGAGGAGCCTTTTTTGGAAATGCACAGTCTCCTATGGCTGATATTCCGGTGTTTTCTGAAAGTATTTCAGGAGTCGAATCTTATAAAGGAAGTAAAGCTTCTGTTGCAGCAAATGTACCGGCTTTTGCAATATCCGCAATCATATATACAATTATAGGGTTCAAATATACTTCTGGTGGAAACGATGTTTTTGCAAACACACAGGCTGTTCTTGATGGGCTGAGCAATAACTTTAATCTTTCGATTGTTACATTTGTTCCCGCTATACTTATGATAATTTGTATGGTTATTAAGTTGCCAGGAATACCTACTAGATTTGTTGCCTTTTTCTCTGCGCTTATTATAGCTATAGTATTTCAGGGTGAAGGAGTTAAGGAATCGTTTGGATATCTTATAAGCGGATATGTCGGAAATTCAGGAATAGAGGCTGTTGACAACATTCTAACCCGAGGTGGAATGAATGGCATGATGGGCACTATAGTAATAATGATATTTTCGATGTGGATTGCCGGAATAATTGGAAGAACAAAGATAGTTGATGTAATACTTGCTAAAGTGTCAGGATTAGTGAAACGCATAGGACTTCTTGTAACAACTACAACGATATGTACGTTTATATTTAACTTTATTGCAGCAGATCCGTTCCTCTCGGTATCGTTACCTGTAAAAGCATTTGGAAAATCTTTTGACGAACTTGGCTATGACAGGGGCATACTTTGCAGATGTGTAAATATGGCGGCATATTTCGCACCAATGGTACCATGGGGCTCCGGAGGAATTTTTGTCGCAACTACTCTTGGAGTTCCTGTTGTGGAGTTCTTGCCATATTATTTTGTAGGATTTATAGCTCCGATTGTAAATATACTGCTTGCATTTTTAGGTATTGCAATGCCTAGAACAGGTGCGGTACCATCAAGTAACACACAGTTGAAAGTCAGTAACAACTAAATAAAATTAAAATGATGAAGGATGTAGTACTGAGTGTAATAATGCTGGGCGCATCCTTTATCTTATTTATTATAGGTGGGAAGATTTTATGATTATAAAAAAGATGAAAAGAAAAGTTCCATTTTAGATTCTTTATTAATGGTTTTGGCAATAATCACAGTATTTGGGGTATGTATCATAAAATACAAATTTGAAGCACATGTTCCGATATCAATATGTACCGGACTTTTAATTATATATGGGTGTATCGGATTAAAAATAGAATGGGCGGATATAAGCAAATCAATGGTGAACAACATTTCAAAGGCACTTGAATGTATGCTTATAATCCTTGCTATCGGAGCGACAGTCGGAACTTGGATAGCTGCCGGAATTGTTCCTTATATTATAACACTGGGTTTAAATGTGATGTCTGCTAAGAATTACCTCGTTTCAGCTTTTTGCGTATGTACGGTTATGTCTATGTGCACAGGGTCTTCATGGACAACTATGGGTACAATAGGAGTTGCTTTTATGGGTGTGGGCACTGCGTTAGGGATAAATCCCGCTATGAGTACAGGAGCAATAGTATGTGGAGCCTATATCGGTGATACACAGTCACCGTTATCGGATCAAACTAATTTCTCTTCTTCTATTACAGGAGTAAATCTTTATAAGCATTTAAAATCAATGCTTTATACTACTGCACCTACTTTTGTGATATGTGTAATTGTTTTTTATATACTTGGCCTTCAGAATGATACAACCGGTGATGTTACACCAATTAAAGAAATGGTAAGTAGTTTAGAAAGCAATTTTAATTTCACTCCGATTCTACTTTTGCCATTTGTTATTATGCTTATAATGATACTTGCAAAAGTTCCGGCTTTCCCTACACTTTTGTTTTGCTCGGTTATCGGAATTGTTTTTTCGGTAATAATTCAGGAAAGAGGCATAGAGGAGTCAATCGTCTATTGGTATTCAGGATATATATCAACCAGTGGAAATGAGACTATCGATTCTTTGCTATCTCGTGGGGGAATAACATCCATGTGGTATACATTGACACTGATGTTGCTGTCGTTATCACTTGCCGGAGTTTTAGAGAGGTGCGGTATAATTGATAATTTAGTCAATGGTATGTACAGATTTATTTTAGGAGTTCTTAGCTTAACGATAATTCAATTGATTTCCGAATATATTTTGAGTTTTGTTGCTTCAGACCCGTATCTCGCAATGCTCCTACCGGCAAAAACATTTAACAAAAAATATGAAGAGCTTGGCTGTGACAAAGCAGTTCTTTCAAGAACTCTGGAAAACGGAGCTACAATTGTGGCACCAATGGTTCCGTGGGGCAGTAACGGTGTGTACTGTTCAACTGCTCTTGGCATATCCGCTTTAGAACATATACCGTACTATTTTATGGGTGTTATCACTCCGTTTATATGTATAATATGCTGTGCAACAGGGTTTGGCATGTTTAGAAACCAACAGAAAAACAAAACAAAAAGGAGTACGAGTAATTTAAATATCGAATAACTCCTCCGGAATTTGATAACCAAGACTCTTACGCGGATGTACATATAGGAATCGACATTCCGACAAACGAGGGAGCAGAAAAAGCAGCAGTTGCAGACGGTATGGCTACAGCCTTTCAGTGTTGGGACTGAGAGAGTACCGAAGGTATGCAGTCCTATGCAATATGGTAGATATTACTCTTATTAAAGACTATTTTATTTTCAATATGAAGGTTTTGTTTGCCAAAATCGAATTTGTGTGGCGTTAGTCTTTACTAAAAACTTGAAAAATGCTAATATTAGTTTAAATTGGCTTAAGTTTCCAGCATTAAGAAGCTTACAGAGTGGGTTGAAACACTTGGACTTTGATGCTCGCAGAAGAGCAGATTATAAGAAAATACAGGGCAGGAAGGATGTGTACACATGGCAGTTTCTGACGATTCCCAGATAAACACATGGGAACGCCATTTAGCAAGTATTCAAGAAAATATCGACCAATACATATCATCGCACTATCAGCCTCCGTATGTGGAGCATGATCTTGATCTGGAAGAAGAGTGCGATGAGGATGAGCTTGCAGCATTTCCTTCTATTGGAGCGATGCCGAGGCAGGCATTACTTACGGAAGAGCGTTGTTTCTCCTCAGAGGAAGATGCTTCT